>JBHHUU010000023.1:0-19674 GCA_046753905.1 Nitrospirota bacterium
TATTTCGGAATTATTAAGAAAAACATTAGTATAGAAAATAAATTTTATTATTTAGTAACTATTCAGCTAATACAGAGCAAGGGGTTACAAAGACTTTATAATGCGTATAATTATAATAAGTTTATGTAATTAACTGAATAGTTACATTATTTAGAGGGGAATATATCATTTTTTGACATGCAAGACATTTTTTTGACGATATGTTATGGATAAAACTCAGGTCTGCTCAAAGGAAAAGGAGTACAATGTTTAATATATTACCTCCATTAAAAATAATCCCTCTGGAGGGGCAATTATGCCATATCCTTTCCTCTCTCCTGCCTTCATTATCTTCTTTATATCCGATGGTAAAATCTTATCCCTTCCTGTATCTATTAGTGCCCCGACTATATTCCTTACCATGTGAGACAGAAATCTATCCCCCCTTATATTGACAAGTATGAGCGCATCTCTCTTTTTTATGCTCAAGAGATAGATATGACATATAGTATTTTTCCCTTGATAGATAGAAGAACAGAATGATGCAAAATCATGTTTGCCCACTAAGTAGTCTGAGGCAATTTTCATCTTCCTGATATCAATATTATAGTTTAAGTTCCATATAAAGTCTCTGTTAATGGCAGTAGGATAATTTCTGTTCAAGATTCTATATTGATATACCTTGGCCTTTGCAGAATATCTGGCATGAAAATCCTCGTCTACATATTGAGAATCTGTCACAACAATATCTGAAGGTAAAAGTCTGTTAAGGGATCTCTGAAGGGATGAAGGAGCAATCTGAGAGCGGGTCTTAAAATTGGCTGTCTGACCAAGTGCATGCACTCTTGCATCAGTCCGTCCTGCACCAGTTAAGACAATATCCTCTTGAACAATAGTTTTTATCCTCTCTTCAATTGTCCCCTGAATAGAAATAACATCTGGCTGTCTCTGCCAGCCATGATAGTTGGTTCCATCATATTCAAGGCAAAGCTTTATATTTGCCATGATAATAATATATTGGGGTTGGTTTATATCCTGCCGTTTATATACCTTTTTATCCCAACAAAAAGGGATTCAACTATCTTTTGTCTATAGTCAGATTTTTTCAATCTCTTCTCTTCAATTATATTGCTGATAAATGATACCTCAGCTAATATACTTGTCATCTCTGCATTTATAAGGACATAAAATGGCGCCCTCTTAACTCCCAAGTCTTTTATATCATATATCTTTCCCAATGTGTCTACAAATGAATCCTTTATTATATATGCAAACTCAAGGGATTCATTTGTCTTTGCAGTTTGAAGGAGATCAATTAATATCTTCTCTAAGTCATTCATCTCATTCGGGTCAGAATTATTCTCTCTTATTGCCGTATTCATTGATTTTTTATCTGAAGATCTTCCAAGAAGGAATATCTCTACCCCATGAATATTCCTTCTTGGACTGGAATTTACATGAATTGATATAAATAGATCAGCATTATTATTGTTGGCTATCAATGTCCTGTCTTCTAATGATACAAATACATCCTGTTTTCTTGTAAGTATCACATCTTTATGAAGTTTATTCTCTATCAGTTTTTTTAAACGTATGGCAATATCTAACACTACATCCTTTTCTCTCAGTCCTGTTCTCCCAATTGCGCCTGGATCCTTTCCTCCATGTCCAGGATCGATTACTATGGTATTAATTCCATTCTGTTTTTCTGCAGCAGATTTATATATAAATTGCGGTGGAGCAGATTCTCTTAATTCTGGTTTTTCCTCTTTACTATCTTTATAGATATCTATTTCCTTTGTAATTTTATTATTTCCATATAAATCTATTACAACTCTATGAGGATTGGGGAGTGTAAATATCTTATAATCATTAATACTCTCAATATCTAACACTACCCTTACCTTATCCGGGCTATGCTGAATAGAATCAATAGTCTTTATTACACCATCATCAATTACAATGGTCTTCCCTTTTAAGGAAGAGGATATATATGTATTATATAAATCTATATAAAGCCTCCTTCTCTTCACCACCCTGTTATGCTTAAACCTGACTCTATCTTCCAGATCAATTACCACCCTCGTATAATCAGGATGTGACCAATACCTTATCTTCTTTACCATTGACCCTGCTCTCTTGTTTCCCCTGTGTAAAGAACGGAGGATTGACCTTGCCCTTTCAGCCAGATTACCATCAGGATATCTATTGATTAATTTTTTATAATATAACTCTGCCCTTTTTTTATCTTTAGATCGTTGAGAATATTTATATAGCCCCTTATATAACTCAGCTATATTATATATTGACTTTTCAACCAGTCGGCTGTCTGGGTATTTTTTTGTAATCATTCCATATAATTTTATACACCTTTCCCAATTATGTCTGAAGAGCCTCTTCTTTTTAGAGGTCTTTAACCTATATTCACATCTCTTACCCTTATTGTATAAGCCTTTTAATGATAAAGATGCATCTGAAATCTGCGGGGCAAAAAGAGATAGAAATATCAAAAGAAAGACCATCCTGAATGATATCTTTTTGGTTAGATGTTGTATCATAATCCTTGAAGGCTATATATTACAACCTCCTCCTATGTTTTGGGATATGAAATTACGAAGCAGGATAATATATCAAACAGTATGTCTGATTACCTTGCCTTCTACAAGATAAACGACTATCTCTGCTATATTTGTGGCGTGATCTCCGATTCTCTCTAAATACCTTGAGATAAACATTATCTTTATTGCCCTTGTAATAGTATGGGGATTTTCCATCATAAATGTAATCAACTCGCGGATAATCTGTCTATTCAATTCATTTACAATCTCATCGTCTCTGCATACCTTTAATGCAAGATTGGTATCTCTGTTTACAAATGCCTTCAGACTATCTTTGAGCATCTTGCTGGATGCTTCAGCCATTCTGGGGATATCAATATATGGTTTTAGCTGAGACTCTTTGTTTAATTCCTGAGCCCTTTCACATATATTTACTGCCAGATCACTGATCCTTTCCAGATCTGTGATAATCTTCATACCAGTTGTAATGAATCTAAGATCACTCGATTTAGGCTGATATAAGGCAATAAGACGAATGCACTCCTCATCTATTTCTACCTCAAGGGCGTTTACCTTATGGTCTTTTTCTATGGTCTTCTGGGCAAGGTCTGAATCTCTGTCTATTAGTGATTTTATCGATCTATGTATCTGCTCTTCTACCATTGAGCCCATCTTTAAAAGCTTTGCCTTTAATCTTTTTAAATCTTCATCAAAATGTCTCTGCATTGGCTATCCAAATTTTCCTGTAATATAATCGTCTGTTCTCTTATCTTTAGGGTTAGTAAAGATATTTGATGTATTATCAAACTCAATCAGTTCCCCTGAGAGGAAAAAACCAGTATAATCTGATATCCTTGCTGCCTGCTGCATATTGTGGGTAACTATAATTATAGTATAGTCTATTTTTAGCCCATGAATCAACTCCTCTATGTGCGCTGTAGAGATTGGGTCGAGTGCTGATGCAGGCTCGTCCATCAGAATAATCTCTGGATTAATAGCCAATGCCCTGGCAATACATAGTCTCTGCTGTTGTCCACCAGACAGCTTTAATGCTGATTCTTTTAGTCTGTCTTTTACCTCATTCCACAATGACGCCTTTACAAGACTATCCTCTACTATCTCCTCTAACTTAGACCGATCTTTTATTCCATGTATCCTCGGACCGTATGCGACATTATCAAATATAGACTTTGGAAAAGGATTAAATCTTTGAAAGACCATGCCAACCTTTTTACGCAACTCAACTACATCCACTATCTTAGAATATATATCATCTCCATCAATCAATACCCTTCCACTTATCCTTGTCTCAGGGATAATATCATTCATCCTGTTTAATACCCTCAGAAATGTTGATTTTCCACATCCTGAAGGACCTATAAGTGCAGTAACCCTGTTAGCATCTATCTTTAACGATATATCACTTAGTGCAGTTATCTCTCCATAGGATACATTGAGTTTCTCTATTTCTACTTTTAACTTCATATATATGCTATGAAAATGGATTTTATTGACATTCTTTTTTTACCCCGCTATCGACCGACCGCCATCATCAGAGCTAAACGTTAAGGTGACGCTATAAATTTCCCCCCCACC
Organism: Nitrospirota bacterium; assembly: GCA_046753905.1. Taxonomy (GTDB): domain Bacteria; phylum Nitrospirota; class Nitrospiria; order JBHHUU01; family JBHHUU01; genus JBHHUU01. Next base: position 4,134 of record JBHHUU010000023.1, read on the forward strand.
CCTTGCGCAATTACCCAATATCTTGTGGAAAGGTAAATATCAATCCGAAGAACAAATCCCCCTATATCCTCCTTTGCTAAAGGGGGGAATATAGGGGGATTTTCCCCAACTTATTGGGTAATTACCCCCTTGCCCTGTAATTAGCTGAATAGTTACGTTTCTTTTTCATATAACTATATACTGATTTTCACTAAAGCAGTCCCAATTGTCAAGACAAAAAATCCAAGCTGCTTGATGTATAGTTTAGTTTGATAAGTTTATTTTAATATTTGCTGTAGACCTAAGCTTTCTTAGATATTTATCTAAACGCTGGGAGGTCTTTTTTTCTATTAAGATCTCATTTATCTTTTTGTATACCTCTTCAAGTTCTAATCCCTTAAATCTGTCATGATTTTCATTATAATATTTTTCTATTTCCCGTGGGAAAATAAATATAAAGCTCCTGATCCTTTGATTGATGAATTTCTCTATGAGGAGTTTATTATAAAGAAATGGATTGGGATTTGATTCTACTTCTATCTCTAATCTTTTTGCCTCAAGGATGAGAAGCCTTTCATCTATCATCATGTCAAGTATCTCTCTATTTAGTTTCCCTGTTTTTTCTTCTGAAAATAGCCCGCCCCTTACAGTCTGGAACCTCTCTTTTAGATCAGGGTGGAGCGATATATATCTGTTAATATCACTTAAGGATATTATCTCTCCATTTACTACAGCCAATATCCTATCTACGATCTCTCCGTTGGCTATATGGAATTGTGATAATACGAGATATGATATGATGATAGATATATTGAGTATTCTGAGATGGAGTTTATTCCCTATTAGCAATTTGCACCACAAGGGTATCAGCGATGATATCATGGAGTGCCTTCCTGTTTTTGTTAAATAATCCTATCAGAAATCCTCCGCCAAAAAATATGGCAGACATAAAATATGATAATGACCTGAGGAAAGAGATATCAGCATGGATCTCCTCTTCTTCTGATGAGACTACTTTAATTCTAAACAGCATTTTGCCGGGTGTCTGTCCGCCGTATGAATAAAAGAAGGTAAAGTATAACAGAAATAGAACAAACCAGAAAATAAAATATAAGGATGATAAAGACAGAACAAGCTCTTCTGAAGGGATATAAATACGGGTCTTCTCCAATGCCAGATTTGTTGCAAAGATGCCTATTACGATAAATATAAGATATAAGATATCAAGTATTATACAATCTGCAATAAAGGCAAAGCATCTCCTTATAAAGCCTGCCCTCTTATATCTTTGTCCTATGAAATTATTATCCCATATCGCCAAGTTCATATTGAAGTATACTTATAATTGCCAGACTTGCAGTCTCTGTCCGTAAGATACGATCGCCAAGTGATATGCTGATATATCCCTTTTCTTTTGCCAGAACGATCTCTTTATAAGAAAATCCTCCCTCTGATCCGACAAGACATATTATCCCCTTTTTGTTGACAGACTGGCGTACTATATCCTTTAATCTCTGTTCTGATTCCTCTTCCCATAATATGATATATAGATAATCATCTCTTTGATATCTGTTAAAAAATGATAAGATGTCTGTGTGTGGCTCTATAACCGGAATATTCCATCGCTCTGATTGCTGGGAGGCCTCCTGTGCAATAGTTTTCCACCTCTTTAATTGAAATGGTCTTTTCTCTTCACTGGGTCTTACAATAGTTCTTTCTGTTATTAAGGGGACAATCTTTGAGATTCCGAGTTCTACCGCCTTTTGAATTACGAAATCCATCCTTTTCCCTTTTATTATTCCCTGACCCAGTACTATCTCTTTCTCTTCTCCCTTTTCACACACCTCTCTGTTAATTATCGTTCCCTTAATCTCATTTCTCTCTATCTTTGATATCTCTACTTTATACCTTATTCTCCTCTCATCTATAACATATATTCTATCTCCCTCAATGTATCGAAGAGAGCCTCTCAGGTGCTTGACTATATCTCCTCTTATTCTTACCTCACTATCAGATATATTACTGGAATCAAGAAAGAATAGAGGCATGTTTCTGATTAATTGCCGTCAAAGAAGTTTTTGACCTTTTCAAATATACCATTTCCTTCTACATCTAATTTTTCCCCGCTGATTCTGGCATATTCCTGTAATAGTTCTTTCTGTTTTGATGTAAGCTTGGTAGGTATCTCTATCTTTATCTTAACGAGTTGATCTCCCTTCCCATATCCTTTAAGTCTGGATACTCCCATATCTTTAAGCCTGAATATTCTTCCATTCTGTGTGCCGGGTGGAATCTTAATAATCACAGGGTCTTTTATAGTGGGTATTTTAATCCTTGCACCTAATGCTGCCTGAATAAAACTTATGGTTGTCTCTAACAAAATATTATCACCATCTCTCTCAAAGAGATGATGATCCTTTACCATTATTACTACATAGAGATCACCAGGTGGACCGCCATTTATCCCCAGTTCTCCCTCACCAACAAGCCTGAGTTGAGAACCTGTATCTACACCTGCCGGTATATTAAGAGATATGGTTCTCTCTTTCTTTATCTTTTTCTGTCCATTACATTTTTTGCATAGTTCTGTTACAATCTCTCCCTCTCCCCTGCACTGAGAACATGTCTTGTTTATAGTAAAGAACCCTTGTTGAAATCTTATCTGACCTGCACCATTGCATGTCGGGCATCTCTTTAGACCTGATCCGGGTTTTGCCCCCTTTCCATTACATTCACTGCAATCTTCCCATCTCGGTATCCTGATCTTTGTCTCCTTCCCAAAAACAGCTTCTTCAAAAGATACCTCCATATTGTATCTCAGATCACTTCCCCTTTGAGACCTTCTCCTTGTCTGAGTGGCAGTTCCTCCAAAAAAGTCCTCAAAGATATCACCGAACACATCCCCAAAACCACCGCTTTTTGAGAAGTCTCCAAATCCACCAAATCCACCGAAATCACCACTTCCCATATTATGCATATTATGACCGAACATATTATAGTTCTTTCTCTTCTGTGGGTCTTTTAATACCTCATAAGCCTCATTTATCTCCTTAAACTTTTCCTCTGATGCCTTATCTCCTGAGTTTTTATCAGGATGATATTTAAGGGCAAGTTTTCTGTACGCCCTCTTTATATCATCATCGCCCGCATCCTTTGATATCCCTAACACCTCGTAATAATCTCTCTTTGCCAAAAAATAATACCTCCCGCCTTATAAGTTTAAAATGCCTAAAGTATAAAGTGCCTAAAGTTAAAAAAATTATAACTTTAAACTTTAGTTCACTTTAGGCACTTCACACTTACTTATCCTTATTATCCATCTCTTCAAACTCTGCATCCACTATCTTTTCATCTGTACTGGATTTGGGTTTTTCCTGTTGCTCGTCTGTTGCAGAAGCCGCAGCAGACTGGGCATCAGTGTATGCTGTCTTTTTATACATCTCTTCTGCCAGTTTGTGAGAGGAATTAGTTAATGTCTCCATAGCCTTTTTTATTGCCTCGGCATCATCTCCTTCAATAGCCTTTTTTGCAGCGTCAATGTTATTTTTTATCTCTGCTTTTTCTGATTCAGAGACCTTATCACCATGCTCATTCATAGTCTTTTCTACGCTGTAACATAGAGTGTCAGCTTGATTTTTTATCTCCACAAGTTCTCTCTTCTTTTTATCTTCATCCTCATGGACCTGCCCTTCTTTTACCATCTTGTCTATCTCTTCTTTACTAAGACCACTTGATGCAGTAATCTTTATTGACTGCTCTTTTCCTGTGCCCATGTCTTTAGCTGATACATGTACAATCCCGTTTGCGTCAATGTCAAAGGTCACCTCTATCTGAGGAATTCCTCTTGGAGCAGCAGGAATCCCCACAAGATCAAATTGTCCAAGCAGTTTATTGTTTGCTGCCATCTCTCTCTCTCCCTGATAGACGAGGATCGAAACAGCACTCTGGTTATCAGCGGCAGTAGAGAATGTCTGGCTCTTTTTTGTGGGTATGGTAGTATTCCTTTCTATCAACCTTGTAAATACACCTCCCAATGTCTCAATACCAAGAGAGAGTGGTGTTACATCAAGCAATAATACATCCTTTATATCTCCCTTAAGAACAGCCCCCTGAATACCAGCTCCAACAGCTACCACTTCATCAGGATTTACTCTCTTGTGAGGTTCTTTTCCGAAAAAGTCTTTCACTGCCTGTTGAACTTTGGGCATTCTTGTCTGACCACCTACTAACACCACCTCATTTATATCATTGGCTGTAAGACCTGCGTCTGAAAGAGCCTTTTTACATGGTGCAATAGTCCTCTGAACAAGGTCATCAACTATCTGTTCCAACTTTGCCCTTGAGAGTTTCATGATAAGGTGTTTTGGACCAGTTGCATCAGCAGTTATAAAAGGAAGATTTATCTCTGTCTCATGGGATGAGGATAACTCAACCTTTGCCTTTTCTGCTGCCTCTTTCAACCTCTGTAATGCCATCTTATCATTTCGTAGATCAATCCCCTGATCCTTCTTGAATTCATCTACCAGCCAGTCTATTATCTTCAGATCAAAATCATCACCGCCAAGGTAGGTATCACCATTTGTTGCCTTTACTTCAAAGACACCCTCTCCTATCTCAAGAATAGAGACATCAAATGTCCCGCCGCCTAAATCAAATACAGCTATCTTCTGATCCTTCTTTTTATCCAGACCGTATGCCAATGAAGCAGCAGTAGGCTCATTTATTATCCTCAATACATTTAATCCTGCTATTGTCCCTGCATCTTTGGTCGCCTGACGCTGGCTATCATCAAAATATGCAGGTACAGTAATTACTGCCTCTGATACAGTCTCGCCCAGATAATCTTCTGCGCTCTGCTTCATCTTCTGAAGTATCATGGCTGAAATCTCCGGAGAGGAATAATTTTTTCCCCGAATCTCAACATGGGCATCTCCATTTGGTGACTCTACAATTCTGTAAGGAAGCCTCTTCTGTGTTTCTTTTACCTGTTGGTCTTTGAATTTTCTCCCTATTAGCCGCTTAATAGAAAAAATGGTATTTGTTGGATTGGTGACAGCCTGTCTTTTAGCTATCTGACCTACTAATCTTTCTCCCTTATCAGATATGGCAACTATAGAAGGAGTAGTCCTGCTTCCCTCTGTATTCGCTATAACAACAGGATCTCCTCCTGACATTATTGCCACACAAGAATTAGTCGTTCCTAAATCAATACCTATTACTTTTCCCATATATAACCTCCTTTATTTATAGATGTAAGATTAGTTCCTTGTTCTTGGTCAAAAAATTACTTTTTTAAGTTTTAAACTAAGAACAATTTTTTTTCTTTGAGACAATTACTAATGATGGTCTTATTACCCTGTCATTTAAAATATATCCCCTTTGTGACTCTTCTATAACAATATTATCTTCTTTATCATCTATCTCTCTCTGGGCAATAGCCTGATGAATTGAGGGATCAAAATGCTTATTCAGACTATCTATTACCGTTACTCCAAACTTCTTTAATAGCTCTATCATCTGCTTATTTATCAGTTTTATCCCTTCCACCATCTTTTCAAACTCTTCTGTCTCTTCTGAATGTGCAATTGCCCTCTCCATATTATCAATAATAGGTAATATATCCTTTATGATACTTTCATTAGAATATTTAGTAAACTCTATTTTGTCCTTCAGTGTCCGTTTCTTATAATTATCAAATTCTGCATGTAGTCGTATATATTTGTCATTAAGTTCTTTAAGCTCATCCTCCTTTTTCTTAATATCACCTTTCAAGTCATCTGTTGTATCCTCTTCTTTTCCCTCATCTTCAACAATATCAGATGATGAGACTTCGTCCTCTCTTAACTCTGTCTTCTCTTCCTTATCTTCAACCTTTTCTTCCAAACTATCACCTCCTGCATCTTAATTTAATCAGTAATTATCTCACTCAAGATGTTTGCAGTGTAATCCACTAAAGGAATAACCCTGTAATATTCCATCCTCATCGGTCCAATAATTCCAAGCGTTCCTATTGGTTCATTGTCCCGTTTATAATTACATAGCACCATACTGCAATCTTCAACCCAGGGTAAGATATTCTCTGAACCAATAAATACCTGTATTCCTTCTGCTCCTATGCATCTATCTAACAGGTTTAATATAAAATATCTCTCTTCAATACCCTTTAAAAACGACTTTAATTTATCTATCTCAGAAAAATCAAAAAAATCAAGAAAGTTGCTTGTGCCTTCAATAAACAACTCATTCTCCTGAGTAGTATTAACAGCCTCTCTTCCCAATTTTAAGGCATTATTTAAAAAACTATCGTAATGTACTACTTCTTCTTTTATCTGACTGAAGATTTCCTTTTTTATCTCTTTAAGGGTAAGTCCAACAAACCTATTATTTAGATATGATGATATATCTTCCAATTCATCCTGAGTAAAATCCTCCTCAAACTCTATTATCCCCTTTTTTATAAATCCATCATCTGAAACGATTACCATTAAAATTATTCTTACCCTGAGTCTAATAAATTCTATATGCTTTAATATTGCCCCTGAAAATTTTGGAGAGACTACAACCGCTGCATAATTTGACATAATAGATAGCTTCCTGCATGTCTCTTTTAATAATTCGCTTATATCTTCCTTTTTCTCAATGCTATATTCTTCAGAAAAGAAGATATGTTTCAAATTTTTGGTCTCCTGAATCAGATCATCCACATAAAATCTAAAACCCTTCTCAGTTGGTATCCTCCCGGCAGAGGTATGGGGCTGCTCTAAGTAACCCAAATTTTCTAATTCCACCATAATATTTCTAACAGTGGCCGGGCTAAGCCCAAACCCGAAGTTTTGGGTTACACTCCTTGACCCTACGGGAAAGGAAGTCTTAATATATCTTAAAACAACTGCCTTTAATATATTTCTGCTTCTTTCGCTAAACTCCATAGATTTATTTGCTATAAGTTTCTGATTTATCTTTCTGTCAAAGAATAAAATTACACCTCTAATTTCCTGTATTTATCAAATTCTTAGCACTCTCATTATGAGAGTGCTAAGAATAAATTACCAGATTTTTATCTCTATTGTCAAGTCCCAAAAATCCCCAAACATTCATGAACGAGTTGTTCACCCCCGAGCATGAAAATTAACCCCCCTTTAGCAAAGAGGGAAACTTGTACTCCCCCTTTAGCAAAGGGGGCAGGGGGGATTTTCATGGTAAATACTTCTGAGCCTAATATTGAGCTTGCATGAGTATCTTCTAAAGGAATGGTTGATATATCTACTCTATCATATACAAATTCTTTGTAAGAAGTCTGTTGCTCCTGTAATGTATTGCCAAATTGTTCTATTTCATATAATATTGACAGCATGAAAAAGATTGCGGCAATATCTGAACTGATCCGCCTTGACAAACAATATGGGACACTCCTGTTAATGCTTCCTACCTTATGGTCGCTTATGCTGGCTACAGATGGGAAACCATCATTAAGGCTCTTAATAATATTTGTATTAGGGTCGTTCCTGATGAGGAGTGCAGGGTGTGTGATAAATGACATATCAGATAGAGACTTTGACAGACATGTGGAAAGGACAAAAGAAAGACCTCTTGCATCAGGCAAGATCAGTATAAAAGAGGCATGGGCTCTCTTTGTCATCCTTATATCTCTTTGTTTCCTTTTGGTTATGCTGTTAAACCGATTCACTATAGTGCTCAGCCCGATAGGACTCCTTCTTGCCATGATTTATCCCTTAATAAAGAGAGTTCTCAATATTCCTCAGATAGTTCTTGGTATCTCATTCGGCTGGGGTTCTATAATGGCATGGACAGCAGCAAGAGGAGAGATAGAGCTCCCTGCTGTCATGATCTTTTTATCCACCATATTCTGGGCAACTGCCTATGATACTATCTACGCACTTATGGATAAAGAGGATGACCTTAAGATAGGTGTAAAATCTACAGCTATCTTATTTAAAGAATATACATGGTTAGCCGTTGGTATATTATACCTCCTTGTATCCATAATACTTTTTCTGCTTGGAAATATAGCTGGACTTGCTAAAGTCTATTATCTTTCTATAATACTGATAACCATATTCTTTTTATACCATACTATCAGGGTAAAAAAAGGAATAAGCAGAGACACTGCATTTATCCTTTTTAAATCTAATGTGCTTATTGGAGCATTAGTATTAATAGGAATAATAGCTGATCTGAGAATAGGATAGGAGTTAATAACTGTTTAGTCAATTAAAGTATGTGCCAAAAAGTAAATTAATAATGCCCTTTATTCGATTACCTGAAGATCAATCACCCTCAGGAGTTCATGTAAAGTAGTAATTCCATTTTTCGCCTTTATTATACCATCAACAGTAAAGGTCTTCATTCCATTTTGAATGGCTGCCATGTAAATCTCATCATCATTAGCATAAGAGGAGAATATCTTTTTGATATGTGTGTTAGGTCGTAATATCTCAAACATGCCTACCCTCCCTTTATATCCTGTAAATCCACAGAATTCACATCCTTTCCCTCTGTAAAAAGTTGAACCTTTTATTAACTTGGCAGATATCCCTATTGCCTTTAATTCTCCATTTAAAGTGAGAAAAGACTTATTGTCAGGTTCTTTACATTTGGGGCATATCCTCCTAACAAGCCTCTGGGCTATTATACCTATCAAGAGTGATGAGATTAGATATGGCGGAACACCAATATCCACTAACCTTATAATGGTGGAAGAAGCGTCGTTGGTATGCATTGTGGACAAAACCAGATGGCCTGTCATTGCTGCACGCATTGCCATCTCTGCGGTCTCTTTATCCCGTATTTCACCTACGAGGATTATGTCAGGGTCCTGCCTGAGAATTGATCTTAATGCCTGAACAAATGTCAACCCAATATCAGCATTTATCTGAACCTGAGTAATACCTTCTAAATTGTATTCTATAGGATTTTCTACTGTAATTATATTTCGTGATACATCCTTTAACATATTTAAGATAGTATATAGAGTTGTTGTTTTACCACTTCCAGTAGGACCTGTTACAAGAATAATCCCCTTTTTCATATTTATAAGCCTGATTACACTATCAGAATCTTTACTATCAATGCCCAACATTTCCAGAGAGTCAATACTGTTTGAGGGTAAGAGGAGGCGAATAACTACCTTTTCTCCATGATTTGTAGGTAAAGTAGAGACTCTCAGGTCTACCTCCTGCTTACCAGACATAATCCTTACTCCCCCATCCTGAGGAAGCCTCCTTTCAGTTATATCCATTGTTGCCAGTATTTTTATTCTTGATACTACAGCACCCTGTACCCACTTTGGAAGAGTCATCTCCTTTTTTAAGATACCATCGATCCTATATCTTATCTGCACATAGGTCTTTTCAGGCTCAATATGGATATCACTTGCCCTTTTTCGGACAGCAGAAGTTATAATAAGATTGGTAAGCCGTATTATTGGTGCCATACGGCTTTTCTCCTCAAGAGACATAGCTTCTTCATCAATTATATTAATATCAGATATTATTTGAAATGGAGTATTATCAATATTATTAAGGGTATCTTTTGCTATAGACTCTATATTTGAACTATCACTATAATAATGTTTGATTGCATCTATTATGTTGCTTCTCGTAGAAATAACAGGTTTTACTTCTGAGCCGCTATAAAAGGCAAGGTCAGAGATGGATTCAAAACTTAATGGATCTATCATGGCAATGGTCAGACACCCATTCTGAAAAGAGAGGGGGATAACATTATGCTTTCTAACTAAATGTTCCGGTATCATTAGAATAGCCTCAGCATCAATCCTGCTTTCTGATAAGTTTATATATGGATATCCTAATTGCATGGAAAGTGTTTTGGCAAGTTCCTCCTCATTAACAATCTTCATATCCAGCAATACTTCACCCAATCTCTTCTTTGTTCTCTTCCCTTCTGCAAGTGCCATTTCCAGATGTTCAATATTTAATAAGCCGGCTTCAACCAATATATCACCTAATCTCTTTTTTCTAAACATCCTTACTCCTCTCAATAATAGGTAATACGAACACGTCTGAGATTATTTGTCTTTTTGCACCATTTTAAATATTACTATGAAAATCCCCCCCTCATCCTACCCCTTTCCCCTCAAGGGAGAGAGGGGATAAAAGGGGAAAATTTTCATGTCTTGGGGGTGACTCATCAGAGTCATGAAGATTTTACTGCAATTATCTTGCCATTTTTAAGATTACTTAAATACAGGTAATTCTCAGATTACATTAAAAGTGCCTGAAAGATATTTTATCCATTCCAGTCAAAGGAGATAGCGATTTCCCAATTAAATGGAGTTTGAGAAAGAAACCTAACATATCTGGTCAAAACTACACCACATAAGTCAAAAGATTGACATCCTATCTATCGTTCAAAAAAGTTTCTGATCTGAAATAAGATAGTCTGAAAAATGAGGTTGATAATCTCTCGCTAACTATACTATAATGAATTACAGATTGTAAGGGAAAGGCTTGTGTTTATTTCTGAGAGAAGGGAGAGAAATACTAATGATTCTTAAAGGCAGGGTGTGGAAGTTTGGTTCAAATGTAAATACAGATGAGATTATACCGGCCAGATATCTGAATACATCAGAGCCAGAGGAGTTGGCAATGCACTGCATGGAGGATGCTGACCCTGATTTTGTTAAAAAGATAAGACATGGTGATATTATTGCAGCAGGTAAGAACTTTGGCTGCGGCTCATCAAGGGAACATGCCCCTATTGCTATCAAGGCAGCAGGGATATCATGTGTGATTGCCCTATCTTTTGCAAGGATATTTTACAGAAACTCTTTTAATATGGGGCTTCCTATATTTGAGTCTTCTGATGCATCTGAGAGGGTAAGGGATGGAGATGAGATAGAGGTGTATATTGACGGCAGGATAAAAAATCTCACAAGAGGTGAGGAATATAGCGCCAATGCAATCCCTCAATTTATGGAGGAACTTATAAATGCAGGTGGTCTTATGGAATGGGTAAAAAGGAGGATAGATGGATAAAAATTACAATATAGCTGTTATTCCAGGTGATGGGACTGGACCAGAGGTAACAAGAGAAGGTATAAAGGTATTAAACGCGGTCGCTAAAAGGAATGACTTTGGACTTGATTTTCATTACTATGACCTTGGCGGGGAGAGATATAAGAAGACACATGATCCCCTTCCGGATTCTGTGCTAAAAGAACTTCGCGGTTTTCATGCTATATATCTCGGGGCTATAGGTCATCCTGATGTAAGTCCTGGAATACTTGAAAAGGGTATCTTATTAAAGATTAGATTTGAATTAGATCAGTATATAAACCTGAGGCCTGTGAAACTCTATCCAGGTGTAGCAACTCCTTTAAAGGAGAAGAAGCCAGAGGATATAGATTTTATAGTAGTTAGAGAAAATACAGAGGGCTTATATACTGGCTCAGGTGGTTTTTTAAGAAAGGGGACACAGGATGAGGTAGCTATTCAGGAATCTATAAATACAAGGAAGGGAACAGAGAGGTGTATCAGATATGCCTTTGAACTATGTAAAAAGAGGAATAAGGCAAAAAGGCTCACTCTGTGCGGAAAGACCAATGTCCTTACATTTGCGTTTGATCTATGGGAGAGAACTTTTTATGAAGTGGCAGAAGAATATCCTGAGATAAAGGCAGATTATGCCCATGTAGATGCAATATGTATGTGGATGGTTAAAAATCCTGAGTGGTTTGATGTAATAGTTACAGATAATATGTTTGGTGATATAATAACTGATTTAGGTGCCATGATACAGGGAGGAATGGGAATAGCCGCAGGCGGGAATATAAATCCCAATGGTGTATCTATGTTTGAGCCTATTGGAGGCTCTGCGCCCAAATATATAGGAAAAAATATAATAAATCCGCTTGCTGCAATCTGTGCAGGACAGATAATGCTATCTGCACTTGGAGAAGAATCAGCATCTGACCAGATTGAGAGGGCAGTGATAATGGCAGTATCCAATGATATCAAAGACCTGTCTGCTGGTAAGATGGGATATACAACAAGTGAAATAGGTGATTTAATAACAGGATATATAAAAGAAGGGTAAATTGTTCAATAAGTTGGGGGCTTAACTTTTATCACCCCCACCCTAACCCTCCCCCATAAAGGGGGAGGGAAATTAATTGTAATGTTAGCCCTAAAATATTTCAAGAGAAAGGAAAATTTTCATGCCTGCAATATCAATGTTTTATGGGATAATAATTTATATGTTTTCTTTTGATGATAAAAAGCATCATAGTCCACATGTTCATGCAAACTATGGAGAGTATGATGCAGTTATTGGAATAGATAATGGAGAAATTATCGAAGGGGAGTTACCTAAAAAGAAAATGAAATTGGTGCAAGCATGGATAGAAATTCATCAAGAAGAGTTAATGTCGGACTGGAAATTAGCGACTAATGGACAGCCACCATTTAAAATTGATCCATTAAAATAAAGTAAAATGAAATGGTTAAAGTAAGTCAAGTGGAAGCAACTAATAATTATGAGTTGCTGGTCAAATTATCAAATGGTAAAGAAGGTATCTTTGATGTTAAGCCATATCTTGATAAAGGAACATTCACTGAGCTAAAGGATAAAAACTACTTTATTTTGGTAAGACCTGTATTTGGTGGGGTTGGGTGGCCACATGAGCAAGATTTCAGCGCAGATACAATTGAATATGAATTACAATCAAATGGCTAACAAAACAAGTTATTCAAATCGTTATCATTCAGTTAGTTCCCTCTCCCCTGTTGGGAGAGGGTTAGAGTGAAGGTTAGTAATTACAAGAAGAGGCGTAACTCATGAAAAAAAAAGATAAATATGTAGTATGTATAGCTGGTGCTACAGGTGTTGTAGGCAATGAGATGATAACAATACTTGAGGAGAGAAATTTTCCTGTAGATACCTTGAGACTATATGCCTCAGAGAGATCTGCTGGTAAGGTTCTCTCTTTTAAGAATAAGGATATAACTGTAGAGTTATTGACTGAATCTGCTTTTGATGGAGTAGATATAGCACTCTTTTCTGCAGGAACTGATACCAGCCGTAAATATTCACCTATAGCTGCCCAAAATGGCGCAGTTGTGATAGATAACAGCAATGCATTCAGGATGGAGACTGATGTCCCTCTGATTGTCCCTGAGGTAAACCCTGGTGCATTAAGCATACATAAAGGAATTATTGCAAATCCGAACTGTTCCACTATCCAGATGGTTGTGGCATTGAAGCCATTACATGATGAAGCAAGGATAAAGAGAATAGTGGTAACTACCTTTCAGTCAGTCTCAGGCACAGGAAAGGAGGCTATGGATGAGCTTTTGGAACAGACAGGAGATATCTTAAATTTCAAAGAGATAAGGTGTAATGTCTATCCCTATCAGATAGCATTTAATTGCATACCTCATATAGACACTTTTCTGGAAAATGGTTATTCAAGAGAAGAAACAAAGATGGTAAATGAGACAAGAAAGATTATGGAGGATAACGCTATAAGGATAACCGCTACCACAGTAAGGGTGCCAGTATTCAGGGCACACTCCCTATCCATAAATATAGAGACAGAAAGAAAGGTGTCAGCCAATGAGGCAAGGGCTATATTTGCTTCTTCACCAGGTATAACAGTGTTTGACGCTCCCCAAAAGATGATATATCCCGTCCCTGTGGATGTATCTTACAGGGATGAGGTATATATAGGAAGAGTAAGGGAGGATGAGTCTATACCCAATGGATTAAATCTCTGGGTGGTTGCTGATAATCTCCGCAAGGGTGCAGCATTGAATGCCATACAGATAGCTGAGGAGTTGATAAAATGATACAGACAGATTTAATAATCGAGATATTAAAGGAAACCCTGAAAAAGGGAGGTGAGTACGCCGATATATTTGCAGAAGATAGTCAATCTACCCTTATTGTACTGGAGGATAATAAATTAGAAAAGGTTACTACAGGGATAGATAAAGGCGTTGGTATCCATCTCATATTTAACAACAGGAGCTCTTATGCCTATACAAATGATCTTTCAAGCTCTAATCTATTTGACATGTCATCTCTTGTGAATAAGGCTGTTAATGAAAGAAGTTGTATGAAAACGAATGGATTAGACTGCAGGATAAAGGCTTCTCCTATTGATTTTAATGTCTTGAGATACCCTGATACTGTTAAAATGGAAGAAAAGGTAAAGATGGTCTCAGAAGCAAATAAGAGGGCAAGGGGCATTGATAAGAGGATACGACAAGTAAAGGTTGTATATTCTGATCATGTTCAGGATATCACAATAGGTAATTCCGATGGATATGTTACAAATGATAAAAGGGTATATACAATGGGATTTGTTCAGGTAATTGCCGCTGATGATAATATAATACAGACAGGTTACGAACCTATTGGCGGGAATATCGGGTTTGAGATATTTGATAAAAAGCCTCTATGCGAGATAGCAGAGAAGGCAGCAAGAAGGGCATTGCTCATGCTGTCTGCCAGATCTGCACCTGCCGGCAGGATGCCTGTTGTTCTATCCTCAGAGGCAGGAGGGACAATGATACATGAGGCTGTTGGTCATGGACTGGAGGGAGATTTTATATATGAAGGGATATCTGTCTATTCAAAAAAGATTGGAGAGGATGTGGCATCACATCTTGTAACAGTAATAGATGATGCAACTATTCCGAACAGGAGAGGGTCATTTAGATTTGATGATGAAGGAACAGAGTCACAAAAGACAGTATTGATAGAGAATGGTATCTTAAAGAGATTTATGTATGACCGATTGAGTGCCATGAAAAGTGAAACAACCTCTACAGGGAATGGCAGAAGACAGTCATATAAACACCGTCCAATTCCAAGAATGAGTAATACCCTCATAGCATCAGGCTCGCATAATCCTGAAGAGGTTGTCAGGTCTCTTGAAAATGGATTATTTGTAAAAAAGATGGGTGGAGGACAGGTCAATACAGTCAATGGAGACTTTGTATTTGAAATAGAGGAGGGATATATTGTTCAAAAAGGAGAGATAGGATACCCTGTAAAGGGCGCTACTCTTACAGGAAATGGTCCTGAGGTATTAAAGAATATTACAATGGTCGGCAATGATCTCGGGTTTGCTCTTGGAACATGTGGAAAGGATGGGCAGGGAGTCCCTGTCTCTGATGCCCAGCCAACCATCAGGATAGAATCCATGGTTGTGGGAGGAGTTGTAACGAGTTAAACTCGCTGGCGATTGTGCCAACCCCTTTTTATGAAGAGATCAAGAAGGGCTTTAACATCAGAATTTACCAATAACAAGGTCATTGAGGTCATTAATGAGGAAAGATTATAAGGCGCTTTTAGAAGAGGCAAAAACCGTACTTAAAGGGAATTGGGTCGGGCATTATACCAGACCCTCCCCAGTTTCCTTCAAATATACTGACATCAGGTATAACAATGCCGCCAATACATGCCACTACCGCATGGATGATCTATGAGAATGGAGATGACAAAAGAGAGGCAGAAAATTTTCTGAGAGAGATATTCCCAAAACTCAAAATGTCTCATGAATATTTCTATAAGC
>JBHHUU010000024.1:0-19362 GCA_046753905.1 Nitrospirota bacterium
ATATTTCACTGCAATATCAGATAGTGTCTCACCTCTTCTTATCCTATGTCTTATGTTTTTTATGTTATTGTCTTCAATTATTGTACTCTTTGCCAGAGGAATGTTTAGATATTGTCCTGCCTTTATTCTATGTGAGTTGGCTATATGGTTTATTGCCTTGAGGGACCTGACAGTTGTTCCATATTTCACTGCAATATCAGATAGTGTCTCACCTCTTCTTATCCTATGTCTTATGCCCTTTAAGTTCCTCTCTTTATGTAATTTTGAGATATTTGAGAGGAAAATTTCCTTTGAATTGTATGGGATGTTTAAAATATAGTCATAAGGTGGAGTCTCATTCCTCCTTAATGCTGGATTTAATCTCTTAATCTCTTTTAAAGACGTCTTTGCTGCCTGTGCAATAATGCCAAGTCTAATTCTCCTTTGAATTGCTACCTCATCAAATTTTAAGGGCTTATGATAGTCTAAATCAAAACCATATTTTTTAGGGTTTTTTGCAATTATTGTTGCAGCCATAAAACCAGGGACATAGTTCTTTGTCTCCCTTTTGAGATATCTTGTTTTCCTCAGTTTCCAGAAATTATTAGACTTTGTCCGTCTTATTGCCCTGCTTACTCTGCCTTCTCCTGCATTATATGAGGCAAGAGCAAGATTCCACGAACCAAACATACCGTAAAGATCTTTCAAGTATCTTGACGCAGCAATAGTAGACTTAATCGGGTCTCTTCTTTCATCAACCCACCTGTTTATTTTCAGACCATATTTTCTCGCTGTGCCTTTTATAAACTGCCACGGACCTACTGCCCTTGCCCTTGAATATGCATAGGGATTAAATCCGCTCTCAATCAAGGCAACAAATACCAGATCCTCTGGAAGGTCAGATTCTCTAAATATCTCTTTCATTAACGGCAGATATCGGCCTGACCTCTTTAACCAGAGTCCAAACCTCTCCTTCATGCCATTCTGGTAATAATTGATATGACTTTTAACGACCTTATTTATTACTATTGGGACATCATATATTATTTCTCTCTTTTTTTTCTTTCTATTATTTAAATTTAATTTTGATGTCTTTAGTCCTCTCTCTATCTTATCATTTATTACATTTTTACCCTGATCCCCACTTTCCCTTTTTTCAAATTTCCACTTCCTCCCTTTAATAAAGTGGGAATTCTCAGGAGTGATTGACAGTTTATTGGAATCATATATGTTTAGTTCAGGCAGAGATTCTGACTCTATGGATGATATAGATGCTGAAAGGATGTATCTGCTATTAAGGATATTATTAGTATTTGCTGGAATATTTATTGAAAATGCCGTACCTGGATAGACTATCAAAAAGGATAAAAAGATAACTCCTCTTAATTTTCTCTCTAAATTCATAATTATTTTCTACCTGACTAAATATCTATCTGATGTAATTAAAACAAATTTGTAACTATTCAGCTATTACAGGGTGGGAGTGGAAAAGAGTTTATAGCGTCACCTTAGCGATTAGGTCTCACTACTCATAGAGACATGATCTGAAATGATGCTCTTCTATCTGAATAAACTTATTATAATCATACGTATTATAAAGTCTTTGGAACCTCTCACCCTGTAATAGCTGAATAGTTACACAAATTTTAACCTAAGACCCGTTAGATGTCAATACTCACACATGAACCTAATAGATTCTGGGTAAGTCAAAAACACAAAATCATAACAAATTTACAAATAATAACTTGAAAAAAAAATGATTTTGGGATAAAAATAGATTGTTAATTCATAAAGCCTGATAGGTGTATTTCTTTAAAGACAAGTCAATTATCTATAATGTCGATAATAACTTTAATTTAAAACAATCCCCGGCTGATCTTTATTATCATTAAAAATTATTCAAAGGTAGTGAGGAAAAAAGCAGTACTTTGGAAAAAGATGTTAAAAAAAAGGAAATATGGGCTATTGGTGGTGGTAAAGGCGGAACAGGAAAGAGTTTTATCGCCAGTAATCTTGCAATATGTCTTTCCAAGATAGGCAAAAAAGTGATCCTGATAGATGCAGACCTTGGATGCGCCAACCTTCACACCTGCTTAGGTGTCCCATATCTTGCGGCAACCCTTTCAGACTTTATGAAGGGAAAGGCAAAAAAGATAACAGATGTCCTGACTGATGTAAGTGTCCCTAATCTTACTCTGATTAGTGGTGCACAGGATATCCTGGAGATGGCCAATCCCCGTTATAATCAGAAGATGAAATTAATAAGGCAGATATATGCACTGGATTTTGATTATATTCTGCTTGACCTTGGTGCGGGGACATCTTTTAATATACTTGATTTCTTTCTTATCTCAGATAATGGAATACTGGTTGTTACACCAGAACCTACTTCAATAGAGAATGTATATAGGTTTATAAAGAGCACCTTTTACAGAAGGTTTAAGAAAGTGGTAAAAGACCCTGATATCAGGGAGATAATAAATATTGCAATGGATCAGAAGAATGAGCTTGGGATTAAGACTCCTCATGACCTGATTGGGAGGGTTAATCTGATTAACGAAGAGATAGGGGAAAGGTTAAGTAATGAGGTGTATAGTTTGATACCAAAGATTATTGTAAATCAGATAAGGTCTAAAGATGATATCGCACTGGGATTTTCTATGAGAAGTTCATGTTCTAAATATTTTGGGATTACAATAGAATATCCTGGTTATATAGAATATGATGATTGTGTCTGGAAGGCAACCAAAAAAAAGACTCCTCTTATGATAGAATATCCTTATTCAAGCTCTGCACGATGTATTGAAAAGGTTGTTAACAACTTATTAAAAAGTGAACAATTAAGTTTTGATTTTATCATAAAATAATGAAAAGGTTATCAGAACAGACACATTATGAGATATTGGATATAGACACAGATGCAGCAAAAACAGAGATTGAAGCGGCATATAAACTTGCTAAAAAGACATTCGGGGAAGATTCCTTAGGCACATATTCCCTTTTTAATCCAGAGGAAAAGAATGAGATTCTTAAAAGGATAGAAGATGCATACAGGGTATTGGTGAATGAAAAGAGGAGAGAGGAGTATGATAGTGAACTAGAGAAAAAGGGATGGAAGATAGAAAGGATAAAAGAAAAACCTGAATATAAAGATGTTAAAAGAGAAGAACCGTCTATTAATCTGTCTGAGATATTAAAGAAGTTAAACAACGAATTTACAGGTAAGAACCTGAGAATGATTCGTAAAAAGATGAATATTTCCCTTCAAGAAATTGCCAATATAACACGGGTGAATATTACATATTTACAGTTCATAGAAGATGATGATTACGAAGAACTTCCGTATGAGGTCTATCTAAAGGGGTATTTGACCCAATATCTAAAGTATATGGGGATAGAATCAAGGGATGTTATAGATGGATATGTTAAGTTTTATCGGGATTACTGGAATAAGGGTAAAAAATGAGAGGTATATATAAATTATGAAAGAGTTAAACAAGGTCTATAATCCTCACGAGGTTGAGAAGAGATGGTATGAATTCTGGGTAAAGAAGGGTTTTTTTAAGGGAAGCGCAGGGGCACTTTCAGATTCATTTTCAATAGTGATTCCACCGCCAAATATTACGGGGGTGCTGCACATGGGACATGCCTTAAATAATACAATTCAGGATATCCTTATAAGGTGGAAAAAGATGGAAGGATACAATACTTTATGGCTGCCAGGCACTGATCATGCAGGTATTGCCACACAAAATGTTGTGGAGAATCAACTATTATCAGAGGGGATAACAAGACAGGATTATGGAAGGGAGATGTTTATAGAGAGAGTATGGAGATGGCGTGACGAGTCAGGAAGAAAAATAATAGACCAGTTAAAGAGATTAGGCTCATCTTGTGACTGGGAGAGAGAGAGATTTACTATGGATAAGGGGCTGTCCAGTGCTGTAAGGGAGGTTTTTGTCAGGCTCTATAGGGAGGGGTATATATATCGGGGAAATTATATTATCAACTGGTGTCCAAGGTGTGAAACAGCCATCTCTGACCTTGAGGTAGAGCATGAAGAGGTAAAAGGTAAGTTATATTATATAACCTATCCATTTGTTGATGGCAAAGGTGGAATAACTATAGCAACTACAAGGCCTGAGACAATGTTGGGTGATACAGCAGTAGCTGTCAGTCCTGCTGATAAACGTTATGATGGCATCGCAGGGAAAAGAGTAATGCTTCCCATTGCAGAAAGAGAGATACCTGTTATAGAAGATAGATATGTGGATCCTGAGTTTGGCACAGGCGCATTAAAGATTACACCAGCTCATGACCCTTATGACTTTGAGATAGGAGAGAGGCATAATCTGGAAAAAATAAAGGTTATCAATGAGAAAGGTATTATGAATGAAAATGCTGGCAGATATAGGGGAAAAGACCGATTTAATTGCAGGAAAGAGATAATAGAGGAGTTACAGAAAAATGAATATATAGCAAAGATTGAAGAGTATACACATTCTATAGGTCATTGTTATAGATGTAAGACAGTTATTGAGCCTTCCATATCTCTTCAGTGGTTTGTAAGTATGAAGGAGCTTGTAAAGCCTGCAATTGCGGCTGTAAAGAATGGCAGGATAAAATTCATTCCAGAGTCATGGGAGAACACATATTTTGACTGGATGAATAATATCAGGGACTGGTGTATATCAAGGCAGATATGGTGGGGGCACCAGATACCAGCATGGTATTGCAATGATTGCAGAGAGATAATTGTCTCACTGGATACACCAGAGTTCTGTCATTCCTGCAGGTCTCATAATCTAAATCAGGATACTGATGTGCTTGATACATGGTTTTCTTCTGCGCTCTGGCCATTTTCAACTCTGGGGTGGCCTGAAGATACAGATGATCTGAAGAAATTTTATCCGACATCTGTGCTTGTGACTGGTTTTGATATACTATTTTTCTGGGTGGCGAGGATGATTATAATGGGGTTAAAGTTTACAGATGAAATCCCATTCAGGAATGTATATGTTCATGCCCTGGTAAGGGATATAGAAGGGAAAAAGATGAGTAAATCAAAGGGCAATGTCATAGATCCTCTATTGGTTATGGATAAATATGGGACAGATGCCTTCAGGTTCACCCTCTCATCTATGGCAGCACCAGGCAGGGATATAAAATTATCTGAGGAGAGGATAGAAGGGTACAGAAATTTTTCTAACAAACTATGGAATGCTGCAAGATTTATACTGATGAATATAGAAAGAGAGAGAGGTGTAAAGGTAGATGAAATTATCGGCATGCCACTATCTCTTTCAGACAGATGGATATTAAGCAGGCTTCAGAGAGTTACAGATGATATCAGAAGATATATGAGGGATTACAGGTTTGATGAGGCATCTAATACCATATATCACTTTATCTGGCATGAATTCTGCGCATGGTATATTGAATTTATCAAGCCTAAACTTTTGCCTAAACTCTCATCAGAAGAGAGAAAAGCAGATGAATTATCGTCCAATGTTATACTCTTTACATTTGAATCCATGCTGAGGCTGCTCCATCCATTTATGCCTTTTATAACAGAAGAGATATGGCAGTCTCTTCCACATGATGGAGAGAGTATATTGTTGAGATCCTATCCAGAGGCAGATGAAAGATTGATAGATGATGGGGTCGATAAAGAGATGGAGATTGTAAAAGGCATTATCAGTACGATCAGAAATATAAGGGGAGAGATGAATATATCACCTTCCCGTGAACTGAATCTGTTTTTGATTGTAAAGAAAGATGATATGATTACTGTTATTAACACAAATATAAACGATATAAAGAGACTTGCAAAGCTATCAGATATAAAAATAGGAAAGGATATTGAAAGGCCAAAGAGATCAAGGATGTCAATATTCTCTGAAATAGAGGTAATTATTCCATTAGAAGGAGTGATAGATTTAGAAAAAGAAAGAGAGAGATTAAAAAGAGAGTTAATAAAGTGTGAGAAAGAGATAATTCGTTCTACAAATAAACTGGCGAATGAAGATTTTAAATCAAAGGCACGAAAAGAGATTGTGGAAAAAGAAGAGATCAAGAGGAATAGACTCATAGATAAAAGGAGTAAGGTTAAGAGATATCTTAAGGAGATAGTTTAGCAGGGAAGGAGTAAAAATATTGGTAATCACAGATGAGATAAGAGAGATAATAAAGATGGCGTTGAGAGAAGATATTGGGCATGGGGATATTACTACCAGTGCAATCTTATCTGAACCTCTTCCTGCAGAGGGGATAATAAGGGCTAAAGAGGAGATGGTCATAGCAGGCGTAGGAATTGCAGAAGAGGTATTTAAGATATTAAATGAGTCTTGCCAACGTCATAGTTCATCTATTGATATTGATATTGCTTCATGCGCAAGGGATGGGGAGAGGTTAAAGGATGGAGATATAATTATTAAGATATCTGGAGATGGAAGATTGCTTTTGATGGGGGAGAGGGTGGCATTAAATTTTCTTCAGAGGATGTCTGGTGTTGCTACCATGACTGCACAATATGTAGATGAGATCAGGGGTTTTAAGACAATGATAGTAGATACAAGAAAGACCACCCCAAATATGCGGATATTAGAGAAAGAGGCTGTCAGGACAGGTGGAGGCAGAAATCACCGTTTTGGACTTATGGATGGAGTACTGATAAAGGATAATCATATAGCCATGGCTAATGGAATAGAGAATGCTGTTAAAAGGGTAAGAGAGAAAGCTCCCCATACCTTAAAGATAGAGGTAGAGGTGTCAACCTTAAAGGATATTGAACAGGCTCTGGAGTGCAGGGCAGATATTATAATGTTTGATAATATGGATATAGAGACAATAAAGAAAGGCATAGAGATTGTACAGGGGAAAGCCATCATTGAAGTTTCAGGTAGGGTAGATATCAAAAATGTAAGAGAGATAGCGGCATTGGGTGTGGATATAATATCAATAGGTGCATTAACTCACTCAGCAGGGAGTGTTGATATAAGTATGGGAATAACTTGTATATGCTGAATAGTTACACATATTATTAAAATCGAGTATTACTCCTCATTCCTCGCACATCGGAATCCTGTGCCATTGTTTCTTATCTCTGGTGCAAACCTTGCCCTGTTATAGACAGGAGAACTAAGACCACAGCCATAGGAAAGGCAATCATACCATGAACCGCCTCTCATCACCTTATTTTTCTTGCCGTAATGCATGCTCGTCATTCTGTTTCCTGGATATGGGAGATACCAGCTATCTGTCCATTCATAGACATTGCCAGCCATATCATATAGTCCATAAGGGCTCTTCCCCTCTTCAAAACTTCCTACAGGCATTGTATCCCCCTTTTTGCCATGCCTTAACCAGTATTGAGGTGAATTTGCCTTCCGGGTGTCAAATTGATTTCCCCATGGAAAAGACCTGTCATCTGTACCGCGTGCAGCCTTTTCCCACTCCTCTTCTGTCGGGAGTCTCTTTCCTGACCAGCGACAGAATGCATCAGCATCATACCAGCTTACATATACTACAGGGTGGTTGGACTTTTTTTCTGGATATTTCCCATCTTTCCAGTGTTTTGGTATTCTATGACCTGTTGCATCTACAAACCGTTTATAATGGGCATTCGTTACCTCATATTTATCTATATAATATCCCTTTAGAGATATTTTATGCAGCGGCATTTCATCAGGGTTTCCCTCTCCCTCTCCAAATCTCCTTCCATTGTTACCAATAAATGCCTCTCCTTCTGGTATATAGACCATCTCCTGTTTGATAATTTCCTCTTCCTTATCATCTATCGAGGCATTACTCTCATTCTTCTTCTCCTGATTTAAGGCATAGTCTGTCTCTGCTATATGACATTCAATACATCTTTTGTCTTTTGTATAATCCACCTGTAATTCTGATTTACTATTATGACATTTAAGGCAATCAGGTCTATTAATCAAAGATGGGTGTCTATTAACAGATTCATATTTTGTCTCCTCTCCCTGAATCTCATGGAAAAAAAACAAGGTGGTCAAAAGAAGCAATATTAAGACTAAACAACCTTTTATCCTCATCAGATATCTATCCCCAATTCATTCCATATTCTGTCTATCTTTTCTATTATCTTATTATCCATAGTAATCCTCTTTCCCCATTGTCTTTGAGTCTCAGGGGGGACTTTTGTGGTTGCATCAATCCCCATTTTTGACCCAAGTTCCGGGAGAGATGAGGAAAAGTCAAGATAATCTATTGGTGTATTTTCTATAATCGTAACATCCCTTACAGGGTCAACATTGGCAGCCAGAGCAAAACAGATATCATCCCAATTTCTCACATCTATATCCGGATCAACTACAATAATATATTTTACAAATAAAAATTGCAACAGTGAACCCCACAATCCCATCATTATCCGTTTGGCATGTCCGGGATACTCCTTTTTGATTGATATTACAGCTATCCTGTAGGATAGTGCCTCCATAGGGAGATGAAAATCCATGACTTCAGGGAAGTTTTGCTGGAGTATCGGTAGGAATATCCTGTTTAAGGCAAGTCCAACTATAGCATCCTCTCTTGGAGGTCTGCCTGTGACAGTAGTCAGATATAAGGGTGATCTCCTGTGAGTTATGCAATTAATCCTGAATACAGGATATGACTCCTGAGGATTATAATAGCCTGTATGATCCCCAAAAGGACCTTCCATTGCCATATCATCAGGCCATATCTCTCCTTCTAAGACTATCTCACTATTGGCAGGGACATAGAGGTCATTGCTGACACACTTAACAATCTCAATCCCCTTTTTCCGCAGGACACCAGCAAAATGAAATTCGCTGACCCTCTCAGGCACAGGTGTTACTGCTGCTATAATAGTGGCGGGATCATTACCTATAGTTACTGCAACAGGCATTGGTCTACCCTTTTCCATCCACATACGATAATGTCTTCTCCCGCCTCTGTTGTTAAGCCATCTCATTATAGTCCTGTCATTAGATATTACCTGCATCCTGTAGACACCCATATTATATAAGGTATCATTATCAGGGGCTTTTGTTATGACAAGCGGCCATGTGATTAATCTGCCTGCATCTTGGGGCCAGCACTTTAATATAGGAAAGATGCTCAGGTCTATATCTTTCCCTTTAAGGACTACCTCCTGACATGATGCCTTTTTTACCTTTTTGGGGGATAGATTCAATATCCTGCCATAGAATGGCAGATGTTTTACTGCATCAATGAGACCTGAAGGAGGCTGGGGATGTTCAAGATAGGCGAGGAATCTACCTATATCTATGAGTTCTTCTTCTGTTGTCTCCAGTCCATAGGCAACCCGCTCTGTTGTGCCAAATAGATTTGCCGCTATCTGTATTCTGCTATCCTTTACATTCTCAAAGATTACAGCAGGACCCTTGCTTTTTAATAATCGGTTAAGTATCTCTGTAACCTCAAGCTCAGGGTCTACAAGGGTCTTTATCCTGACCAGATCATTTTTCTTTTCTAATTTATCCAGAAAGTCATACAGGTCTATATATGGCATCAGACTCCATTTTAAAATTTCCTAACTTAGTATAGACAGCGCCTGAAGGCTTTAGCTCACTCTTCAAAAGAGTTACGCTATTTGCCTGAAATTCGCCCGCTTCAACATACTTTAATTCTTCAATGATATCGTTAAACTGAGGTCCTTTTATATGCGAACTACTCACTGATTTAATCCTTCCAATGGTAAGGTGGGGTGTGAATCTCCTCTTTTCCTCTGGATATCCCATATCTGACAGCCCTTTTTCTACTCTGTTCTGTAATCTTATAAGTTCTTTTCTGTCTCCTTCTATCCCCATCCATATCACCCTTGGCCTCCTCATATCAGGAAATATCCCTATACCTTTTATCTTTATAAAGAGGGGTGAGAAACCACTAACTGATCTGTTCAGCAACTCCTTTATTCTGTCTATATCAGAGAAAGCAATATCTCCCATGAACTTCAGGGTAAGATGTATTCCATCAGGACGAACCCACCTTATTTGAAGACCCTCTATCTCTTTAATCCTCTTCTGGATATTGCCTATCTCTACTCTTATAGATTCTTTAATATCTATAGCAATAAAACTTCTTATCTTATCCAAGATACCTCCTGAGTATATTCAGTGCCATCTCAGATGACTGAAGCTTTATTGTCTTTCTGTCTCCGTCAAATTTGTGATATTCAGACTCTCTCTTTTCCCCTATAGATATCGCTATATATACTGAACCTACTGGTTTTTCTCTGCTTCCTCCTCCTGGTCCTGCAATCCCTGTCACAGCCAGTCCTATATCAGTATGGGCTATTTTTCTTACACCCTCTGCCATATATGATGCTGTCTCAGAACTTACTGCCCCATATTCCTTTATTATCTTCTCAGGGACTCCGAGTATATCTATCTTTGCCCTATTGCTGTAACATACAACACCTGCATACAGATATTCAGAGCTTCCCGGCACATCTGTAATTCTACTGCCTATCAACCCTCCTGTACAGGATTCTGCCAGAGATATAGTCATATTTCTCTCTCTTAATATCCTGCCTATAATCTCTTCTATTATATCCATGTCTATAAAGAAATACCACGAAAGAGATGCAGCAGGATATTAGCATATAATCCTGCAATTACATCATCTGTCATTATACCAAATCCGCCTCTTATTTTCTCTGCCTTTTTAATAGGAAATGGCTTTAATATATCAAATATACGAAACAAAAAGAATCCAAATATTAAATATTGTATCCTGAATGGTAATAAAAAAAAGGTAAGTAATATTCCATATATCTCATCAATAACAATATGTCTGCTGTCTTTTTCCTGAAGATCATTTTCTGCAATATGTGAAAAATATACACCTACTGCAAAAAAAACTATTAAAAAGAGAGAATAAGAAAAAGGAGAAATATCCTTAACCAACAGATATATTACTAAACCAACAAGACTTCCCGCTGTTCCAGGTGCAATAGGTAAATAACCGCTATAAAATCCTGTAGCAATAAAAATAATTAACTTTATCATTATGATAAGTTATCAAAAATGTAATTATACTATCATCTATGCCCTTGTTAGTCAATATCTTTTTTGTTTGTAACTATTCAGCCAATACAGAGCAAGGGGTTCACAAGACTTTATAATGCGTATAATTATAGTCAGGTTTATTAAGATATAACAGCATCATTTCAGATTAGGTCTCTATGAGTAGTGAGAGCTAAACACTAAGGTGATGCTATAAATTCTTTTCCACCCCTCACTCTGTATTAGCTGAATAGTTACTTTTATTTTTCACCCTTGACACCCTTTCGGTAAAGCAGTAACTCTGAAAGGCTATAAAACAAATAATAGATACAGGTCATTTACATTTGTATTGGTTGGTCCTGTTATAATCAGGTCGTCTATTTTATTAAAAAAATTATAAGAGTCGTTGTTTTGCAGATATCTCATATAATCTACCCCTGATATATCTGCTCTTTTTATTGTTGTATCATCTGCCAGTGCCCCTGCTGCATCAGGAATTCCATCACTTCCATCAGTAGAAAACCCTACTATTACTGTCTTTTCTAAGCCCTTAATACCAATAGCAGAAGCAAGGGCAAATTCTTGACATCTCCCTCCCATGCCGCTGCCTTTAACAGTAACTGTAGTCTCTCCTCCTGCTATAACGCATGCTTTTTTTTTGACAGGTCTTTCTCTGCAATGTATCTCTTTTGCAATTGCAGCAAAAAATTTAGCGGCCTCCCTGCTCTCTCCCTCCAGAAAAGAAGTAATAATCAGGGTGTTAAACCCGAGTTCCCTTGCCTTCCTCTCTGCTGCCTCAACCGCTATCTTATTATCTCCTATTATCAGGTTCTGCACCTTATTAAATGCGGGATGATCTTCTTTGGGCGTCTCTGCGATTATTCCATTGCTTCCTTTTATAAGATATTCCTCTACTCTTTTAGGAATCATCTTCCATAATCCGTATCTTTTTAATATAGATATAGCATCATCAAAATTGCTCTTATCCGGGACAGTTGGTCCAGAGCCAATGATATCAAGTGGATTTCCTATTACATCTGACAGTATTAATGTTATTATCTGACTTGGATAGGCAAATCCAGCCAATTGCCCGCCTTTTAACGAAGAGATATGTTTTCTGACAACATTTACTTCATGGATAGGTGCGCCAGATTTTAACAAAAGCCCTGTTGAGATACTTTTATCTTCTAAGGTAATACCTTCAGGGACACCAGGCATTAGTGCTGAAGCACCTCCTGAAAGAAGAAAGAACACCAGATCATCCTCTTTCGTTTCTTTAAGAATAGAGGTTATCTCTTCTGCCCCTGCCTTTCCAGTATTGTCAGGGACAGGATGTCCTGCCTCAACAACCTTTACATCTGGTATCTCTCTTATCCTGCTACCCCTTTTTGTGATTATTATACCCTTTGTAATCAGACTGCTGCCCAGTATACTGGTTATGGCATCTGTCATAGGGAGTGACGCCTTGCCGGCACCTATTATATAGATATTTTTATATCTTCTCAGATCATATCTATGAGAACCAACTGTTAAGATACCCTTATGAGTAGAGACATTTTTCCTGATTGCATTCTCAGGGTCTACTGCCATCAATGCAGAAGATACTATTGAGGTTATTTTCGCCTCTATATCAGGAGATTGGAGATAGGGTGACTTTAGTCTTCTCATGTTCAGGTCTAATTTGATTTCTGCAGCCATGCGTATAATTTTTGAGTTATACCTCTATCTTTTTCAATTCTCTTTCCACATATTCCCTGATCTCATTCAGTCTCTCTTTTGAGTTTGCTTCAAATCTCAGAACAAGCACAGGCTGGGTATTTGATGCCCGAACTAATCCCCATCCATCTTCAAAGAGTATCCTTGCCCCATCTACATCTATAACCTTATACTCCTTTGAAAATCTCTCTTTTATCTTCTCTACAATCTTAAATTTTTTATCATCAGGTGATTCTATCCTTATCTCTGGTGTTGAATAGGTCTCAGGGATATCATCCAGTAATCTGCTCAGTCCCTTAAAATTGGCATCTTTAGACTTGAATTTATTCAGTATTTCAACAAGCCTGCATGATGCATAGATCGCATCATCATATCCAAAATATCTATCTGCAAAGAAGATATGACCACTCATCTCTCCTGCCAAGACCGCCCCTGTCTCCTTTATCTTTGACTTTATCAGGGAGTGACCAGTCTTCCACATAATTGCCTTTCCACCTCTCTTCTCTATATCATCATATAATACCTGTGATGATTTTACCTCTGATATAAATGTAGAAGATGGTCTCTTTTCTAATATATCTCTTGCAAATATGATAAGAAGTTTATCACCCCATAACACCTCTCCATTTTCATCCACAACACCAATTCTATCAGCATCTCCATCATAACCGATACCAAAATCTGCCCCCTCTTCACTGACTTTGGCAATAAGACTTTTGAGATTATCAGGAATAGTCGGGTCAGGATGATGGTTGGGGAAATTACCATCCACCTTTGAAAACAACTCTATTACCTCACAGCCCATTTCAGATAATATCTGCGGCGCAACCATGCCGGCAGTCCCATTACCAGAATCTGTTACAACCTTTATGTTTGAGATATTGATACCATTAAAATTCTCTTTTAAACAATTTATATATGAAGGTATTATCTCTAATCTTGTTAACTCCCCTTTACCAGTCTCAAAGTCATTTCTTTCAATGATCCTTCTTAATTCTTGAATCTCTTCTCCATAAAGAGTATCCTTTCCAACACATAACTTAAATCCATTGTAATCAGAGGGATTATGACTCCCTGTTATCATTAATCCTCCCTCTACCTCTAATTGGAACAGAGAAAAATAGAGAAGTGGTGTCGGACATACTCCCAGATCAGTTATATTTACTCCTGTAGAGAGGAGTCCTCTTATCACACTGTCATGGATATCTCTGGAGCTTAATCTTCCATCCCTTGCTAAAGATATATTATGCAGACCTCTCTTCTTAAGGTATGTCCCAAAAGCCATTCCTATATCTTCCGCAGCTTCTATTGTCAGGTCTTTTCCGATTACACCTCTAATATCATATTCCCTAAAGATATTTGATTCTATCATAATCAAAGCCTCCTCTTTTTCTTCTGACTCCCCACCCTCACCCTTGATGGGGAGGGAAATTAACTGTAATGTTATCACTCAATCAGTTTCCTCTCCCCTTATAGAAGAAGGTTAGGGTGAGGGGAAAAATCCTCAACTTATTTGAGTGATTACGATTAAACTATATAATCTTAAACATTTTCTGTCAAGTTGGAAACCATTGCGGGTGAAACCCAATACTGTTCGGCATGGTTTTTGCCTAAGCAGGTATTAAGGAGCAAAGTTGGGTGGGGGAGAATAGATGGATACCCAATATCCCTAACTTATGTAAGAGAATCACCAATATCCCCCCACTTATGTAAGAGGGGGTAGGGGGAGTTATTCTAATGGAGAGTTATTGCAAGAAATATCAGGGAGGAGGTAATCCCCCTTAATCCCCCCTTACATAAGTGGGGAAATGGCGCGGCAAGCCTTACATAAGGGGGGAGATGGCGTCTTACATTATGAAGATATTATTGGCAAAGAATGCTGGTTTTTGCTTCCTGTTTTCTCCCACATCTTGTTCCCAAGTTTCTACCTATGAACAGGATGCGAGATTATTCCGTACCCATAAATATGTCGCATATAATATACAATATCTATATAGCATAGCTTAAATTTTCTAATTAACTCTAAAATTTTTCCTTGACATAAAAAGAGGCAAATAGTATATTGATATTATTTCAGGAGTAAACATACATGAACGAGTTGTTCACCCCTGAGCATGAAAATTAACCTCCCTATAGCAAAGGGGGGATACTTGTACTTCCCCCTTTAGTAAAGAGGAAAACCTGTACTCCCCCTTTAGCAAAGGGGAGCAGGGGGGATTTTCATAGTAAACGCTCATGAGCAGACTTGCTCACCCCCAAGTATGAAAATGTATTTTCATAGTAGTAAAGAGATGTAGTATCATAAATTGTCAACAATTTTGTTTGTTGGGGATTATAAAAATGGAATATGTTTTAGAGTATTCTTTACTTTACTTTAACAAATCTCCTCCATCATAACATAATACGGATAGCTATTTCCTATAGATTACATTTTTGTTGACTGATAACGTAAGTTAAGAAAAGGAGAAAAGATTATGAGCAATAAAGACTTTGAATCAATGAGCATGTGGGAGTATCTCTCTATGGGTATAATCAAGGAGTGGCCTGCTTTACAATCCAGTGAAGACAACGTTTACTTTCAGTTGGCAGGGGAGCCAATACCTGCAATATGGAAGGATGGGGAGGATTATGAGGGCTGGAGAGTGGCGAACACTGTACCGGCAAATTTGGGCGGAATCTATGTCCAGAGTTCAGATCGGGTTGCGAGGGCATACAAGAACTATATCTTTTCCATCACACCATCTGACTTTGAAAAAAACCAGCAGTATCAGCAATACCAAATTGAGCTGGCTGACCTCTTGAATGATTATAATACTCTCTCAACACAAGCCCATAACGCCTATGAAACATTTAAGTCACGATACCCAGATATCGCGAAGGATCTTACTTACGAGCAGTGGTTGGGTAAGGAAGGTACAGAAGGTTTGAGTTGGTATGCAAAGCTCCAGAATAATGAAGGTAGACAAAAGGTCATCAATGCTGAAATTCAAGACTTCATGGACTCTGTTAACAAGCCTCTCTCCAACGCACAAGGAGCTGTAAACAATAAGGACAACTACCAAAGATTCAACTTCGGAGGGGCATCGCAGTTGGAACTGCTGACTACAATTGATGAGTTGTCTAGCTTCAAGACAGAGTGGGATAATCGCCCTGAGGGTCACTATGACCTTGACATCACTATTTCTAAGGAGACCGTAGAAACAGGAGACTGGAACAGGGTCGTGCACAAAAAAATTACGAAAAAGTGTGCATCCATCTCAACGCGTACAGATATCGACTTCACACGCGTCATTCAGGATACCAAGTTCAAAATACAGGTTCAGGCCGTGGGGGCAAATACTTTTGGTATCAATCGTGGTGACTGGTACCAATCCTCCTGGTTGAAAGCGACAAATGTCAAGTTCTCCGAGGGCAGTCGTTTCACGATGGCTAATTTTTTCGGCACAAAGGGGTCATTGCATATGGTTCCTGTTCGGGCATTCGTTATCTACAAGCCAAAGGTAACCATAACGATAAACACACAGACTTATACCGAGCACGTGAAGGATTGGCACGATGCCTCTGCGAAATTTACGATCTTCGGGGCTGAATTCTCACTGGCCGGCGGTGAGAATAAATTCGTCAAGGATGGTCCTGAGAACACCAAGGTAATCACCTTGGATTCCTACAGTGAGGTTGGAGCAAAGCCCTTGCTGTTTGGGATGTCTTCTCAGTCCTTTTATCGGGAGAGCTAACCACTTCAGGTAAAATGGCTTAACAATCGCGTCAAGTCAGGCGGTTAAAAGTATTGTTTGTTATCGCTCACTATGCTTTTAGCCGTCGGTTACGCGAAGTGTTCCGAGGGTGTGAAGCGACTTAGAGGTCAGGTCCAATACTGTTCGGCATAATTAGCTGAATAGTTATCTTTAAAAGAATTATAGCAAAAGAATTATAGCACCCAATATTTCAACTGGAATATCCCTTTGAGGATTAGTTCAAACTGAGGCAGAAAAAAGCCGTTATTATTCAGAGGGATTGTCAATATAGCAGGAGTCTCTCTTTTGTATATATAAACCTATCTCTGTCATAGTCAGATAGCTCAAAGTTATCTCTCAGGACTATGGCATTTACAGGACAGGCATCTTCACAATAACCGCAGAATATACACCGCAGCATATTTATATCAAATACCTTTGCATATCTCTCCCCAGGTGAATATCTCTCGTTTTCACTATTTTCAGCAGCCTCAACATGTATACATTTAGAGGGGCATGCACCAGCACAAAGAGAGCAACCCACACACCTCTCCAGCCCATTCTCATGCCGTAGAAGGATATGCCTCCACCTTGCCTGTTTTGGAAGTTCCTTTTTCTCATTTGGGTATGGGACTGTTATAGACCTCTTAAAGATATGTCTAAAGGTAACTGTTAAGGATTCTAATATCCCATCCATATTATCCTCTCTCTCTCCCTTTCTGCCCTAATATTTCATAATTGATATTATTATAGAGGTTAACTTCCTTTTCTATATCCTCCATTATATCACGAACAGAGGTATAATATAGTTCAGTACCAAGCCTATTTGATAAAAGTAGAAGTATCTCCCAGTCAGATTTTGCCTCTCCAATAGGCTTTATTCCTCTTCTCAACCTCTGGACTCTTGAACCAGTATTTGTCATTGTTCCATTCTTCTCAGCAAATGTTAGATTAGGAAATACAACATCTGCCATTGCAGTCAAATCACTTACATGATTATCAGATACAACAAGAAATTCAAGCCCTTCCCATCTATCCTTTAATATCATCTCAAATCTGTTATTTGCATGAGATGGCGCACCAATAATATACAACCCCTTTAATCCCATCTCTTTCATAGATGTGAGCACTTCATTTCCATCAGGAAAGATATCAAGCATACCCTGTGAATTTGCATATAATAAAAGCCTGCCAAATGATATCCAGCCATTTTTATGATTTACCTGACAGAGGTTATTTAATATGGTGATAAGAGAATCTTCAACTTGTTTATCAACATCTCCTATTAGTATTACTTTTTTGTCAACTCCTTTTAGTATATCTGATGTCTCTGATACCTCTTCAGGAGAGATGCCTCCCTCTATTAACATATTCCTGACATCATTGTTCATCTCCCCCTTTTCAGAGACCTGAGCAATGGCAATAAGGAGGGCTTCTTCATTCCCTGACTTATAACCAAACCGAATCTTTGCATATCTGGCAAGTTCACAATCTTCTATATGGTCTATGTTATGGGCTATAATCAGTGTTGCCCCATTTTTTCTTATAGCCTTTTTTATCCTGAGATCAAGGACAGGCTGATCTTTAGTTATATCAATCCCCATCAGAAAGATTAGAGAGGCATTATCTATATCCTTAAAGGAA
The DNA here is from genome assembly GCA_046753905.1 of Nitrospirota bacterium. Lineage (GTDB taxonomy): Bacteria > Nitrospirota > Nitrospiria > JBHHUU01 > JBHHUU01 > JBHHUU01. Next base: position 18,095 of record JBHHUU010000024.1, read on the forward strand.
AACCTCTTCATACCACTTACCCTTTTCAGTATTATCTCCTGTTTTATGCCTCTTTTATTATCCCAGAAGCCTATATTCTCTGTCCCTATCCCATTTTTAAAAAACCTTTGAAATAGATAGCCCTCTTCATTGGTGCAGAGTGGTGAGGCAATAGCCCCAATACTATTGGCGCCATACCTTTCTTTTATTTCACTTAATCTGTTTGAAACGACTTCAATTGCCTCAGACCAGTTAGATGGTTCAAGCCGACCATCCTTTCTGATAAGAGGTTGAGTGAGCCTCTTATCTTTATGAACATGCTCAAAGCCAAATCTGCCCCTATCACAGAGCCAACCATCATCCACATCACTGTTTTCTCTTGATACTACTCTCACTATATCATTCTTTTTTCTGTCAATGTATATATTGCACCCCACAGCACATCTTGTGCATATTGTGGCTGTTCTCTTAAATTCCCATGGACGCGATCTGAATCGATAAGACCTGCTTGTCAGCGCCCCTACAGGACATACCTCAATGGTATTACCTGAAAATATAGAATCAAAGCTCTTTCCAGACAATAACCCTATCTCTATTGCCCTTCCGCTATTTATTGTGCCTATCTGATGATGGTCTGCTATTTCATCGCAAAACCTCGTGCATCTCATGCACATTATGCATCTCTCTCTATCAATGAGAATTTTATCGCTTATAGGAACAGGTTTCTTAAAATGCCATTTCTCTTCTATGAACCTGCTCTTAACAGGACCGAACCTATAGGTAATGTCCTGAAGTGGACACTCACCACCTTTATCACATACAGGACAGTCAAGCGGATGATTTATCAGTAAGAATTCGAGTATTCCCTCCCGTGCCTTTTTTACTCTTTTGCTCTCTGTATAGACCACCATACCTTCTCTTGCTTCAGTACTGCATGCTGTTTGTAACTTTGGAGAGTTTTCAATCTCTACAAGGCACATTCTGCATGCCCCTATCACAGACATCTTGGGATGATAACAAAAAAAGGGTATCTCTATCCCTATCGTTTTAGCAGCTTCAATAAGATTAGTCCCTTGCCTGACTGTAACAGCTTTTCCATCTATAGTCAGGGTGATATCTTTGTCTGGTTCTTGTTTATTATTCATTATTATATACCCATGAGTTCAATAAAACCTTTCAAATCCCCCTAACCCCCTTTTCCAAAGGGGGGGAAGTTATGGAAGTCCCCCTTTATTAACTAATCATTACCCACATCTTTTACTGGACAAATCAGGGGGATAATGAATGGG
>JBHHUU010000025.1:0-19018 GCA_046753905.1 Nitrospirota bacterium
TTTATGTGAGGCTTTGTCCTCTCAAATTTCTTCTTCCCCATTACTCTTCCCTCCTGATATTGTCTTATTTATCCTCCCTGCACCTTTGCAATAATCTCATCAGATATCTGTTTGGGCACAGCATCATAATTAGCAAATTGCATTGTAAATGTACCTCGCCCCTGGGTCATTGACCTCAAATCAGTAGCATATCCAAACATCTCAGCAAGAGGAACTAATGAGTTGATTATCTGCGCCCCAGACCTTGGCCTCATACCCTGAATCTTTCCCCTGCGAGAACTGAGATCACCAATCACATCTCCCATATACTCCTCAGGCACTATAATCTCCAGAGACATTATCGGCTCTAACAATATAGGTTGAGCCTTTTTAGCTGCTGCCTTAAACCCCATAGAGCCAGCAATCTTAAATGCCATTTCTGAAGAATCTACCTCATGAAAAGAACCATCAAAAAGCGTTATCTTCATATCAACCATGGGATATCCCGCAACAACACCAGTCTCTGCTGCCTCTCTGATACCTTTCTCTACTGCCGGTATATACTCTCTTGGTATTGATCCTCCTACAATCTTATTCACAAATTCAAGTCCATCTTCAGCGCCTTCCTTTGATTCTATCTCAAGCCACACATGCCCGTATTGTCCTCTTCCACCAGTCTGTCTAATATATTTGCCCTCTGCCTGTGCAGAAGCCTTTACAGTTTCTTTATATGCCACCTGTGGTTTCCCCACATTAGCCTCAACCTTAAACTCAACTAACAGCCTGTCAACTATTATCTCTAAATGCAGTTCTCCCATACCTGAAATTATTGTCTGACCTGTCTCATGATCAGTAGCTACATTGAGGGAGGGATCTTCTTGAGTCAACTTTTGCAGTGCAATCCCTATTTTCTCCTGATCCTGCTTTGTCTTAGGTTCTATTGCCATTGAAATTACAGGCTCAGGAAAGTTTATTATCTCTAAGATAATGGGATTATTCTCATCGCACAGAGTGTCGCCTGTCATTGTATTTTTCAGTCCAACTGCTGCTGCAATATCACCTGCATAGACCTCCTTAAGTTCCTCTCTTTTATTCGCATGCATTTTTAATAGACGTCCTATTCTTTCTTTTGACCCCTTTACAGAATTATATATATAAGAACCTGACTTAAGGGTACCTGAATATACCCTGAAAAATGTCAATTGACCAACAAATGGATCTGTCATAATCTTAAAAGCCAATGCAGAAAATGACTCATCATCTCGTGCCATTCTTTCCATCTCATTATCCCCGTCCGTATCAAAACCCTTTACAGGAGGCAGGTCTAAAGGAGAGGGAAGAATATCTATCACTGCATCTAATAATAACTGGACTCCTTTATTCTTAAAGGATGCCCCGCATAATACAGGGGTAATTTTCATCATAATAGCTGCCCTTCTGATTGCTCTTTTAATCTCATTACTGCTTAATTCCTCACCCTGTATATATTTTTCCATAACAACATCATCATGTTCACCAATAGCCTCTATCATCTTTTCCCTGTACTCTTCAGCTAATGGTAAAAGCTCAGGAGGGATATCTTCTATTGTGTATTCTGCCCCTAATGTATCATCAAGAAAGCAAACAGCCTTCATATCAATAAGATCAATAGACCCCTTAAAATCTGCCTCTTTACCGATAGGTATCTGAATCGGAACAGGATTAGCCCCTAATCTGTCTACCATAGACTTTACGCTTTCAAAAAAATCAGCACCTAATCGATCCATCTTATTCATAAAAGCTATCCTTGGGACAGAATATTTATCAGCCTGTCTCCAAACAGTCTCAGACTGCGGTTCTACTCCCTGAACTGAATCAAATACTGCTATAGCACCATCCAATACCCGTAAAGATCTCTCAACCTCAATTGTAAAGTCCACATGTCCTGGTGTATCAATTATATTAATCCTGTGCTCTTTCCATATACAGGTAGTGGCAGCGGATGTTATAGTAATCCCTCTCGCTTTTTCCTGCTCCATCCAATCCATAACAGTATTGCCGTCATGTACCTCTCCGATCCTGTAGGATACACCTGTATAATACAATATTCTTTCCGTAGTAGTAGTTTTACCGGCATCTATATGTGCCATTATCCCGATATTTCTTGTCTTTTCTAAATGATATTCTCTGGGCATTCAAAAACCTCATTTATACATTAATTACCATCTGTAATGAGCAAAGGCCTTATTAGCCTCTGCCATTCTATGTGTCTCTTCTCTCTTTTTTACTGCTCCTCCAGTCCTGTGCGACGCATCAATCAATTCTGAAGCAAGTTTTTCCTCCATACTCTTTCCGCTCCTATTCCCTGCATACTTTATTATCCATCTCAAGGCAAGCGCAGTCTTTCTTGCAGGTCTAATATCTACTGGAACCTGATATGATGCCCCACCTACTCTCCTTGATTTTACCTCTAATATTGGTTTCACATTATCTACTGCAGACCTGAATACCTTCAAGGGATTATCATCTGTCTTTTGCTGAATTATATTAAACGCATTATAACATAAACCCAGAGCAATCGCCTTTTCTCCCTTCTTCATAATCATATTGATAAACTTCCCTACAATCTTATCATTATATTTCGCATCAGGCAAAATCTCTCTTTTTGCTAATTTAACCTTTTTTCTTGACATCCCTTTTCACCAACTTTCTTTTTTTTAAAACACAGATTGCACAGACTAAAAACATGATTACACAGATTATTGTTTAATATGAAAGCCCCCCTCTCTCTCCTCTGAGGGGAGTAAATTTTCATCATCTCTTATGCCAAATAATCAGCATAGATGTTTTTTAAAATCTGCGTATAATCATGCCTGATAATCTGTGTAATCTGTGTTTAGCTATTTGGGCCTTTTTGTCCCGTATTTTGATCTACCCTGTTTCCTGTTTTGAACACCCACTGAGTCTAATGCTCCTCTTATAATATGATATCTCACCCCCGGCAGATCTTTAACCCTTCCTCCTCTTACAAGCACAATAGAATGTTCCTGAAGATTATGGCCAATTCCCGGGATATAGGATGTTACCTCTATACCATTGGTAAGACGAACCCTTGCAACCTTTCTTAATGCAGAGTTCGGTTTTTTAGGTGTTGTGGTATAAACTCTGATGCACACACCTCTCTTTTGAGGCGATTTTTTTAATGCCGGGCTTTTAGTCTTTTCTTTTGGGCTTTTTCTTCCTTTTCTTATTAATTGATTTACTGTTGGCACTCTATCTCCTTTTTGTATTATTGAAACTGTGGGAGTATATTAAAATTATCTCCCTTTGTCAAGGCTTTTTTTTACACTTTTTTAGTTATTTGCCAAATAGCTTCTTTAATCCTTCTTCATCTTTACTCAATTTACTTGAAACGTTGGCTCGGATATTACTACCATCTATTGATACCTTTATATTCCCTATCTTTACTAACCCTAATCTTATCCCTATCATTATTATCTCTTGAAATATCTCCTTTATCTCTTCTATATTTTCTCTCCTGAACTCACTTATTATTTTGTGACTGGGCATTAATCTTGCCGATATATACATGAAATCTAATCTCTCTATACATGACCTGGCTAATTTACGTGAACTCCTTATTTCTATTGCATAACCATAGAATAATATCCCCACTATTATCCTTGTATTAAATGGATTTCGTCCTATCTCGCTATACTTTATTAATTATTATTTTATCTAATGTAAGTTTAGGTGGAGAGGTATATTGTTGATAACACAATCTATTTTCGGACTAAAAATTTATATGTATAATTAAACAATCTATATAGAATATAAAAAACAGGAGGGATTAGTCTATCTAAAAACCTACCTGCAGCAGGTAGACATAATAAGGATAATCTTAAGGTTGTATGGTTATAAATAGAGTTTGGGGGTTAATTTAATTCTGGATATCTGAAAAATACCTCTGAATATCCCTTGACTGGGTTATACTTATTTCCAATCTCTGTTTTTGGGTTCCGACAGTGTTCTTGACTTTTAGATATATATATTTTAGAATTAAAATTATTTTGGGGTATGGTATGATAGATGTATAAGATAAGGAGACAATAGCTATGAAAAAGATAACCAAGGCAGTGATTCCAGCAGCAGGGTTAGGAACAAGATTTCTTCCTGCAACAAAGGCATCACCAAAGGAGATGCTCTCACTTGTGGATAAACCTCTTATTCAATATGTGGTGGAAGAGGCTGTGGCTTCAGGAATAAAGGAAATAATAATAATTACCGGCAGAGGGAAAAGGGCTATTGAAGACCATTTTGATATCTCATTTGAGTTAGAAGAGAACCTGAGGGAGAATGGCAAAGATTTTCTCTTCAAAGAGATTCGTCAAATATCTGATATGGCAAATTTTTATTATCGCCGTCAGAGCAAGGCGCTTGGTTTAGGTCATGCGATCCTTTGTGCAAAAAACCTTGTATGTGATGAACCCTTTGCAGTCCTCTTAGGGGATGATATTATTGATGCAGATGTCCCGTTTCTGAAACAGATGATAAATATATATGAAGATAGACATTCTCCTGTTTTAGGTATACAAAAGGTGTTGATGAATGAGGTTAAGAGTTATGGTATTATTAAAGGAGAGAGGGTAGAGGATGGGCTATATAATATTAATGATCTGGTTGAAAAGCCTATGCCTCAAGATGCACCATCTGATCTGGCAGTAATAGGCAGATATATTCTTACTCCTGATATCTTTGATATATTAGAAAATACAATGCCCGGTAAGAATAAAGAGATTCAGCTTACTGATGGTCTGAAAGAACTGGCTGATAAATCTGATATGTATGGACTTATGGTTCGGGGAAAAAGACATGACGCAGGAGACAAACTTGGCTTCCTGAAGGCTACTGTAGAATTTGGGCTGAAAAATCCTGATTTAGGGAAGAGTTTTAAGGAATATCTGAAAACTCTTTCTCTATGATTCTATTCTGATAGATTTTCAGATATTAAATTACACGAGGTTGTTAAGGAGAAGTCCGGTAAGCTGTAAAGGATTTCTCCTAAGAATGCCGTATAATTTGATATATGAAAATCTATATTTGCTTAGAGAGCAAAACCTTCTTCATTTTAATGATCTTGTTTCTCTCTCTATTCTCTAAAATATATTTGTAGAATAAATTAAGGGGAAGTGATATAATAATAAAAATCAGATTGGAGGTTTTAAGTGTCATCTACTATTGATCAAGATATTCAAAAAATTGAAATTCCTGAAATAATGCCTCTTTTGCCTATAAGGGATATTGTTGTATTTCCATATATGGTTCTTCCGCTTTTTGTGGGAAGAGAGATGTCAATAAAGGCAATAGAAGAGGCATTAGCAGGAAACAGGATGGTATTTCTTGTAACACAGAAGTCATTAGAGATAGAAAATCCTCAGCCAGATGATATATGTTCTGTAGGAACTGTCGGGATGATAATGAGGATGCTGAAACTTCCTGATGGAAGAATAAAAATTCTTGTTCAGGGGGTAAAAAAGGCAAGGATTGTTGATTATGTGCAGACTAAACCTTATTATCAGGTTAAGATAGAAAAAATCGTTGAAACAAAGGTCTCGAATATTACTCTTGAATTAGAGGCATTAATACGTACCGTAAAAGAACAGTTAGAAAAGATAATAAGCTTTGGGAAGGTATTTCTTCCTGATATTATGATTATTGTAGAGAATCTTGAAGACCCCGGACGGCTGGCAGATATGATAATATCTAATCTTGGATTGAAGGTAGATCTGTCTCAGGAGATATTAGAGATTACAGATCCTGTTATCAAGTTAAAGAGGGTGAATGAGATACTGAAGAAGGAATTAGAAGTCCTGACTATGCAGCATAAGATTCATACAGAGGCAAGAGGAGAGATAGACAAGACCCAGAGAGAATATTATTTAAGGGAACAACTCAAAGCTATTCAGAAAGAATTGGGAGAGGTAGATGAAAGGGCAGAGGAGATTAATGAGTTTAAGAAGAAGATAAAACAGGCAAAGATGCCTGATAAGGTATTTAAAGAGGCTGGCAAACAGTTAAAACGGCTTGAGAGGATGCATCCTGACACTGCAGAGGCATCTACAGTAAGGACATATTTAGAGTGGCTTACAGAGATTCCATGGAGCAGGAAATCAAAGGATAATCTTGATATAAAATCAGCGGCAAGGGTATTGAATACTGACCATTATGATTTAGAAAAGGTAAAAGAGAGGATATTAGAGTATTTAGCAGTCCGCAAGATGAAGGATAAGATGAAAGGTCCTATCCTCTGTTTTGTAGGTCCTCCGGGAGTGGGAAAAACCTCCCTTGGAAAATCTATTGCAAAGGCATTAAAAAGGGAATTTGTAAGGATATCATTGGGAGGTATCAGAGATGAGGCTGAGATCAGGGGACACAGAAGGACTTATGTGGGTGCATTGCCGGGCAGGATTATACAGGGGATAAAACAGGCAGGCACAAATAATCCTGTGTTTATGATGGATGAGATAGACAAGGTTGGTGCTGATTTCAGAGGAGATCCTTCTGCGGCACTATTGGAGGTATTGGATCCGGAACAGAATAATGCATTCAGTGATCATTATCTGGGTGTCCCATTTGATCTGTCAAATGTAATGTTTATAACTACCGCCAATCTTGCAGATACGATCCTTTCTGCGTTAAGAGACAGGATGGAGATTATAGAGATACCAGGGTACACAGAGGAGGAAAAGGTTGGAATTGCAAAGAATTTTCTTGTTCCCCGTCAGTTAGACGAACATGGAGTTACTGAAAAACATATCATTATATCTGCTCCCGCCATCAGCACAATAATATCTCAATATACAAGAGAGGCAGGTGTAAGAAACCTTGAAAGAGAGATAGCCAATGTCATAAGGAAGATAGTGAAAAAGATCGCTGAGGGCAAAGATAAGAGATACTTTGTTACACGAAACAACCTTCATAAGTTTTTAGGTATTCCCATATATCTCCCTGAACTTGAAAAGGATAAGGATGAGGTTGGAGTTGCCACAGGTCTTGCATGGACAGAATCAGGTGGAGACGTCATTTATGTAGAGGCAACTATAATGAAGGGAAAGGGGAATGTTATCCTTACAGGGCACTTAGGCGATGTTATGAAAGAATCTGCTCAGGCAGCGCTTAGCTATATCCGCTCAAAAGAGAGGAGTCTGCATATAAATCCTGATGTCTTTGCAAAAAATGATATCCATGTTCATGTCCCTGCAGGGGCGATTCCCAAGGACGGACCATCAGCAGGTATAACCATGGCTACTGCATTAGCCTCTGCCTTTACAGATATCCCTATCAGGAAGGATGTTGCCATGACAGGAGAGGTGACATTAAGGGGGCGTATACTGCCGGTAGGCGGATTAAAAGAAAAGATATTGGCAGGCAAAAGGACAGGCATAAAAACATTAGTGCTGCCTAGTAGAAATGAAAAGGATGTAGCAGAGATTCCCAGACACCTTCGAAAAGGATTGAATTTTGTCTTTGTAAATAATATGGCTGATGTGTTAAAGGCATCTCTAAGGTTCAATGGAGCAAAACAGGGTTCAATCAGAAGGAAAAAGGGTTTTTTTGAAAAATAAACATCTCCTATTAGGACTCCTGATAGCAGTTATTGCAATATATTATACATTCAAGAATGTCTCTCTCACACAGATGGTCAGGACAATAGGAGGAATGCATTACTTTCAATTAATACCTGCCATATTATTGTGTTTCTTCTCTTATCTCCTGAGGGCATTCAGATGGAGCTATCTCTTAGGCTCTGTTAAAAAGGTAAATCCTCTCAGGCTCTACTCTCCTCTGATTATTGGATTTATGGGGAATATACTCCCTGCAAGGGCAGGCGAGTTGATCCGTGCCTATCTGTTAAGCAAGAAAGAGGATATTACATTTAGTTCCTCTATTGCAACCATCTTTGTGGAGAGACTTTTTGATGTTATCGCTGTCCTTATACTCTTTACAGGCACTATCCTGATGAATATTAACAGGTTTGAAGGAAAGTCCATTGATGGAAAAGGTCCATTTGTCCAACTGGCAATTCAATTTGGATGGTTGAGTCTTATTATGGTTATGGCTATTATCTCTCTTTCAATTATTATATTATATAAAAAGAGATGGATAATAAAGTTTATTCAGATCATAACTGCACCATTTCCAGAGAGAATCAGAAACAAGAGCGAAGAGATATTAAATTCTTTTATCTCTGGATTCAGGGTAATAACAGATATAAATGTCCTATTTATCTCTTTATTCCTAACCATATTAATCTGGGGTGCAATACTCGCCAGTTACTATCCATTATTTATTGCTTTTGAGATTGATCATCTGCCTTATTTTTCATTATTTGCTCTTGTAGTAAGTATTGCCATATTTATTACAGTCTTTCCAACACCTGGCTTTATTGGTTCCTTTCAGGCAGGTTGTGTCTTTATCCTGAATGATATATTCAATATATCTGATTCTGTTGCCGCAGGCTTTGGGATGGTGGCATGGCTGATAAATATGGGTCTGGTATCATGTCTGGGTCTCTTCTTTGTTATTAAGGAAAATATCTCAATAAGAGATATTACAAAACATAACGAAGAAAGTCACGGACTATAAAATGGTGAAGAATCAGCCCAATCTGTATCAACCTCTAAAAATGGGACGAAAAAAAGAAAATAGTCTAAATAAAAAGGAAGTCTCGATACTTTCATCTCAGCCTTTACACTAACATAATAGGTATGTCTATACTTCAAGATATTTAAAGACCCTACCTTTACATCCTTTATCTCTGTCACAACCTCCTTCATTTTATTATAATCATTAACAATCAATCTCTCTTCATTTTTATCCTCCCTTTTAACAATAAGATATTGTTTTTTTAATATATCATATTTTATAGTATATTTAATTGTCTTTGATAATATCTCTTCATCAAACCAGAATGGCTCTTTTTTCTTTAATAGGATATAGTAAAATAGGTCTTTCTGCATTCCATTTTTAATATTTTCTTCACTGGTTTTGTTAAAGCCTCTGATCAATCTTGCGGAGACATATATATCCTTTTTGGAATAAGTAACTGAGAGGTCAGATATTCTCTCATCTCCAGCATAAACCCTATCCGTGAGAAGGATAAGAGATAAGATAGATATCAATATAATGCCTGTTATTTTTTTGTCTCCCAATTTTAAACCCCTATTACTCTGTTTAAAAGGCATGTCCAAGTGTAAAGTGCAGTTCTGATGCGCTCTCTCCGGCCTCTCTGTCTAATTTGTAACCAAAATCTAATCTGAGAGGACCAACTGGTGTATTATACCGTAAACCTGGACCTACCGATCTTTTTAGATCAGATAGGTCAACATCCTTATTGCTCAGCCATACATTCCCTGCATCTATGAAAAAGACTATCCCGATCTTTTTGGGAAGATTAAATCTCATTTCGCCATTATATATCAGCATTGCATTGCCGCCAGTAGGAACACCATTTATAATTGTTTTGTTTAAAATGCCGAGTGAATCCTGTGCATATCCTCTTACAGTGCTCCTGCCCCCTAAAAAGAATCGTTCGGTGATAGGCACTTCAACAGACCTCCCAAAATTTCTCGCAGTCCCGCCTCTCATAGAAAAGGCAAATACCGCATTTTTAAATAACTTTATATACCAACTGCTCTGCACAGTTAATTTTACGAGTTGAACATCTGAGCCTAACAACTTTGCAGCATCTTCGAAGGCTAAACCATTTAAAGAGCCGGACGCAGGGTTGAATGGATCATCTCTGGTATCCCTGATTATAGAGGGATTTATACTCGCTATATTTACCCTCCCTTCATCCTCTTCCAGCAGAACAGCATCAGGTTTTACGTCAAGCAACTTATTTGACTCATATTTATAAAAGAGCGAGCCTTTTGTAAAATTTGTAAAACTCTTATCTATTCCTAATGTCTCTGCTATCTGTCTTACCTTATATGTCTCTCTATCTCTTGTAAGTAGAGCAAAAGATAGATTTGCGTCTATGGGTTTTGAAAAGAGCCATGGCTCTTTGAAATTTATAGAGTATTTATTCTCAATCTGACTGCCCTCTGCACGGAGATTTATACTCCTGCCTGTACCAAAGATATTTCTGTGGAGGACCTGGGCAAAACCCTTTACCCCTTCTTCATCTCCATAACCTGCTCCAAATTCTAATGCCCCGGTATTCCTCTCCTTTACTGATACAACTATATCTCTTATATACTCTTTCTCGTCAGTTTTCACTGGTTTAACTCTGACTTCACTAAAATACCTTAATCGGTTGATACGATGCTGACTGAGCAATATCTTTTCATAATCATAAGGCTGACCCGGATGGATCAATAACTCCCTCTTAATAACATAATCTTTCGTAAAATCATTCCCTCTGAGAATTATTCTGCCAATATATGCAGTCCTATCTTCATCAATAATAAACCTTATATCAACTAATTTATTATTATCCTTAAATTCGGTCTTTACCTCCATTCTGGAATAGATATATCCTATCTGAGAATAAAGAAACTGAACTTTGCCTGACTCATTTCTGATCAGCAGATTATTATAAGGCTTTCCCTTAGAAATAGAGATCGCATCATGCAGTTCTCTATCTGTAAAGACCCTGTTACCAATAAATTCTACCTTGTCTATCAGGGTCTGAACACCTTCATCTATTTTTATTAATATATCTGCCCTGTCCTCTGCCTCATTAAATATTATTTTTTCCTTAATCTCTGATTTAAGAAATCCCTCCTTTTTATACATATCTCGGATACTCTTAATATCTCTTTTCAATGCGCCCTCATTTAAGGTATGAGATGAGAATATCCTGCTCCTTTTTGTTTCCATTAATCTCCTGAGCCTCTTTTCAGTAAAATACCTGTTTCCTTCAAATGAGACAGACCTTACATATACCCTTTTCCCCTCATCAATTGTGAAAACAATCTCTACATTTTTCTCATCAGGGAATTCTTTCTTTTCGTATGAACACTTTGCAAATATATATCCATTAGCTCTATAAAAACCCCTGATATTATCAACGCTCTCTTCTAATATTCCGTCATCATAGCTCCTTTCTTCTTTTACCAATGATTTCTCTTCCAGTCTCTTTGATGTAAAGCCTTTGTTTCCTTTAAATAATATCTTTACATGAATACCCGCATCTATCGGGATTGTAATCCCTATCTCATTTGTAATCTCATCATAATCTATGTCAGACGGTCCTATGGCTGCTTTAAGATATCCGCGTCTTACATACAGAGCCTCAATAGACTTTATATCATTCGCAAACTTGGTAGGATTATAGTAATCGCCCCTTTGTGATTTAATAGAGAGGTATAGTAGAAAATCGGACAACACCTTATTTCCACCAAATTCTATCCTGCTTATCTTTGCCCTTCTCCCCTCTTTTATCTCTATCATGAGGACAACCATATTATCCTTATCAGGATCAGTCACCTTTGAATCAATAGTTACATGAAAGTATCCTCTTGTACGATAATAAGTGGAGACATTTAAAACCACCTTTTTCAGGATATCAGGCGTAAATTCCTCCCTGTCTTTTACTCCACTAATCTTCAGAATTTCTCTTATGGGAACGGTACGATTTCCCCTTACCTTTATCTTAGAGATTAATATCTTTTTAATTAAGGTATACCTTAATAATATACCATTATCTATTAAGTCAGCCTCAACTATTATATCTTTGTATATTCCCTTTTTATAAAGGATATCTAAGCTCTTTCTGATCTTTTCAGATGAGTAATTATCACCAACATTTATATTAATAATATTGATTAATTCCTCTGAGCCTATCTTAGATTGTGACTTCACATTAATAGATGTTATCACCTTGCCTTCAATTATATTACCAATATCACTATCACGTAAAGCATAGCTATTAGACAGAGGAGACAGACAAGGAATTAAAGAAAAGATAGACATAAGGATGAGAATGAAAGATATAGTATGATTTATCTTCATCTAACACAATTTATTCCTTTAAATCAGGATATAAACAAAACGATTTAATTAATTTGATGTAACTATTCAGCTAATACAGAGCAAGGTGTTTCCAAAGACTTTATAGCGTCACCTTTAATAATCTCCCTTGCAATAATTAATCTCTGTATCTCAGAAGTTCCCTCTCCCACTTCACATATCTTTGCATCCCTGAAATATCGCTCAACAGGATACTCCTTTATACACCCATGCCCGCCATGGATCTGTATAGCCTTTGTTGTTGCCCTCATAGCAGTCTCAGAGGCATATAGTTTTGCCATAGAGGACTCCTTTGTACAGGGCAAACCCTTATTCTTCAGATATGCTGCCCTGTAGACCAGAAGTCTTGCAGCATCTAATTCAGTAGCCATATCTGACAACATCCATTGGATAGCCTGAAAGTTTGATATGGACTGACCAAACTGCTTTCTCTCTCTGGAATACTTTATTGATTCTTCCAGACCTGCTCTGCCTATACCAACCGATAGAGCGCCTATACCAATCCTGCCTCCTTCTAACACCTTGAGTATATCTGAAAAACCCTCATTTAATCTCCCCAGTAAGTTTTCTTCAGGTACAGCAACATCATCTAATATAAGTTCTGCTGTATCACTTCCCCTTAACCCTATCTTATCTTCTATCCTGCCAGCACTAAAGTTAGAATTTCCCTTTTCCACGATAAAGGCAGAGATACCCTTGCTGCCTTTTGATATATCTGTCTTTGCATTAATTACATATATATCAGCAACAGAACCATGGGTAATAAATATCTTATTACCTCTTAATATCCACTTTCCATCCCTGAATCGTGCTGTTGTCTGAATACCACCAGCGTCACTTCCTGCACCTGACTCTGTAAGCGCCCATGCCCCTAATTTTTCACCCTTTGCCAGAGGCACAACATATCTCTTCTTTTGTTCCTCTGTTCCTGATATATATATATGATTTGTACAAAGGGAGTTATGTGCAGCTACTGATATACAGGTTGATGCGTCAGCCCTTGCAAGCTCCTCTATAATCAGGACATAGCTGATATAATCCATGCCGGCACCTCCATACTTATCAGGAATAATAATCCCCATAAGTCCTAATTTTGCCAGATGCTTTATAATCTCAAAAGGAAATTGACACTTTTCATCCCTTTCTCGTGCATCAGGGATTATTAGCTCTCTTGCCAGCTTTCTGATGTTGGACTGGAGCATTATCTGTTCTTCTGTTAATGTAAATTCCATTGAAATAATCCTAACATGAGTCTTTAATATTTGCAAGGATACTGGCTTGCCCCCATGACTAATTCATTTTGCAGATTAACTATAATGTAAAGTAACTATTCAGCTAATACAGAGTAAGGGGTGGAAAAGAGTTTATAGCGTCACCTTAGAGTTTAGTTCTCACTGCTCATAGAGACCTGATCTTAGAGCCTGTTCTATTTGAATAAACTTATTATAATCATACGCATTATAAAGTCTTTGAAACACTTTGCCCTGTAATTAGGGTCCGAAAAAGAATGAATTTGCCGTGAGGGGGAGATGGTAGACATTCTTTAACTATTCAGTTATAATATAAGTGGTTATCTCTTTTGAAAAAATACGATCAGAAGTAAATATTACCCTCATAAGAGATATATTTTTGAATCTCTCATAAAGAGGTTTCAAGTCGTAATAGAAGGCAAAGGTTTACATAATAAAACCCGCATGAGCTTGTTGTAGCTCACAAAGGAGGATGAAAGTCTATCACCCTGCCTAGATAGGGAGTTTAAACACAATATTTCCTTGATACTTTGTCATCCCTCTTCCCTATGCCCTCTCACCTTATAGGTGAGAGGGCATAGGGAAGAGAGCAGGGTGAGTGGGGATTTTCTGACTAAATAAGGTAAGATTTTATTGAATCCCATATTTAAAAGAAGAGGTTTTGCAAGGAAAATTGTCTTTTCTGTATTTATCGTAGGTTTTCTATCGCTTTTTCTGGGCGTGTCATTTACATATTTAAAGGGAAGAAGTGAGCTGAGAAAGGCTTTGGGCGCTGATTTTGAAGGATTGGCAAAACAGGCTGCCGGCAAAATCTCCCTCATGATGAAATTAGAGATAACCGGGACACTCCAATTAACCAATTCATCTGATATTATAAAGTTTTTAATATCAGAAAATTCTGTATATGAAGGTCTCTCTGATGCTGAGATAAAAGAACACCTCAAAACAAATGGAAATCTATGGAGAGAGGATGATAGATTCAGAGACAAGATATTAAAAAATGATATCTCATCCTATATAAGAGAGTTTATAAAGATTGAGGGAGAAGAGGATATCCATAATAGTTTTTTTATTACTGATAACAAAGGTGCATTGATTACCTCTGGAAATGAGTATCCTGAGTATTTTCATGGAGGTGAAGATTGGTGGAAAAAGACCTATTATTCTAAGAGTAAGAAAGATATATTCATAAGTAACTTTTATTTTAATGAGAGGATAAATGACTTTACATTTTTTATTGCAATGCCCATTCTTGATGATAAGAAAGAGAAGATAATAGGTGTATTGAGGATGGATTATCGGAAGCATTTTTTTGAGCCTGCTATATATGATATAAAATTTGGGATTACGGGTCATGCTATGCTGATAGATTCAGAGGGACAGATACTCATCTGTCCTCTCCTTCCTACAGGAAGTCATGTTACTGATCTCAATTTAGTAGATTCTGTAAGCAGGGAATCTCCCGGATGGGTTGTTACAGCTAATGATGCCCATGGAGGCAGCGATTCTATCATAGGGTTTGCTCCTATAAATGATATGAATAATATAATATCACGATCTATTGGAAGAACATGGCATGCCTTTATAAGACAGGATCCGGCAGAGACATATATGCCTATTAATAATCTTCTATATGATGTAATCAAGTATGGTATGATATTAGTTGGTATAATGGTTTTTTTTGGATTAATAGTCTCAAAGAGGTTAATCAAACCGATAGAGACACTTCGTGAAGGAGTAGTACTTATTGGCAAAGGCGAATTAGACCACACTATTGATATAAAGACAAATGATGAGATAGAAGAACTCGCTGAAGAATTCAACAGGATGGCAGAAAAATTAAAAGAGTCTTATGTCTATATATTAGAACAACAGGTCGCTGCAAGGACAAAGGAACTCTCTGCCCTGAATGTAATTGCAACAACAGTCAATCAATCACTGGATCTCCAGATAATATTAGAAAATACACTAAATAAGATCATGGAAGTATTAGATATTGACGGAGGTGCTGTCAGGGTATGGAATGATGAAAAAGAGAAATTGGTCTTGAGGGCATATCGAGGCATATCTAATAGTGCCGCAGATTCAGTGATGGAACTAAATTGGGGTGAAGAATTAGCAGGTGAGGCAGCAAAGTCTAATAAACCTATATTGATATATGATACAAAAAAAGATGTGAATCTTAACAAAAACATCTTTATAAAAGAAGGTTACCGCTCAATAGCCTATGTTCCGATTACATCAAGAAATCAGGTTGTAGGCGTTCTCAATGTGGCAAGCCTTAACCCCAGATCGTTCAGTGAGAAGGATAGTCAGCTATTGTCATCTATAGGGAGTCAGATGGGAACTGCAATAGAGAATGCCAAACTGTTTGAAAAATCAGAAAAATTAGCTGTACTGGAAGAGAGGGAGTGGATATCAAGAGAGATACATGATGGTATTGCCCAGGATATGGCCTATCTTAATATGCAGATAAAGATATTAGAAGATTCCTTTACCGTATACCCCATGGAACAGTCAATTAAGGAGATAAAAAGGATCAGAAATTTTGTAAAGGGTGTCTCTGACGATATCAGAGAGCTGCTTGGAGATTTTCGTACAAAGTTAGAGGCTGATCATGGATTAATACCTGCTTTAAAGAAGTATATTGAAAGTTTTGGTTATGAGCATAACATCAAAATAAATTTTATTGTTGAGAATAAGGATAAAAATGAGATAAAATTCTCCCCAAGGGCAGAGGTTCATATCCTCCGTGTAATACAGGAAGGATTATCTAATATCAGAAAACATGCAAAGGCAGATATGGTTAAAATAGAGATGAGAGTTGAATCAAATATAGCAAAAATTAATATAAAAGATAATGGTATAGGTTTTGATATCAATAAGGCAAAATCCAAAAGAGGGAGACACCTTGGATTAGAGATCATGAAGGAGAGAATAAATAAGTTAGGTGGCGAGTTCAAAATAACTGCAGACCGGGGAAGAGGAACACGATTAACAATAATTATTCCGTTGGAGGGGAAAAATGAATAATACAAGTGTAGAACAAAAGAAGATGAGAATATTAGTAGTAGATGACCACACTTTATTTCGGAAGGGAATAATAGGGCTTTTAGAAAAACAGGATGATATGGAGGTTGTGGGTGAGGCTATAAATGGAGTGGATGGGGTAGAAAAGGCAAAAGAGTTAAAGCCAGATGTTGTCTTAATGGATTTGATGATGCCAAAGATGAATGGTATTAAGGCTGCAAAGGCTATAAAAAAGGAGATGTCAGATATTGATATCATAATGTTAACAGTAAGTGAAGATGATGAAAACCTCTTTGAGGCAGTCAAGGCAGGTGCAAAGGGTTATATATTAAAAAATGTAGAACCCGAACAATTAGTTAAGTCTATAGGGTTTCTTTTTAAGGGAGAGGCAGTAATATCAAGGACAATGGCAACCAAAATAATAAGTGAGT
This sequence comes from Nitrospirota bacterium, assembly GCA_046753905.1. Taxonomy (GTDB): domain Bacteria; phylum Nitrospirota; class Nitrospiria; order JBHHUU01; family JBHHUU01; genus JBHHUU01. The sequence continues at coordinate 16,706 of JBHHUU010000025.1, forward strand.
TTACACAGATGGCAAAAAAAATAGGACCGCAGACCACAGAAAAGACAGAAGAATTATCACCAAGAGAAAAAGAGATATTACAACATCTCTCTCAGGGTTCAACTAATAAAGAGATTGCCAACACACTATACATTGCAGAGAATACCGTAAAACTGCATATAAGGCATATCTTAAGGAAACTGCATCTAAAGACAAGGGTACAGGCAGCCTTATATACTCTTACAGAGGGAATTTCATTTGACGATGAAAAATGATCTGTTCAGATATTAGCTATGAATACTCTGTTTCCATGTATCTTAGATTTAATCCCATTTGATTATAAAATAATAACCCCAAAGGGCTATAATATATAATACCCCTTTTTTTTTCAAAAAACAATCCCTATGGAGTATAGACATATTCCATATTTGAAGTTATACTTAAACTAACTTTACAAATAAAAAAAAGGGGTGGAACAATGCACTCCCGATTACTAATAATGGCAAATATAGAACATAAATCAGATATTTCAATAAAATCAAAGAGGCAAAAGATACTTGTTATCTCTGATACTAAATTAAATGGTACAGGTATAATATCTATTCTGGAAAAGGCAGAAAAGCAGGCATCTGTTAAGGTGCTCCTGAGTAAAGATGCCAATCTTAACAGAATAGAGAGGTTTAAACCTGATGTAATAATCAATTCAAAGTATAAAAAAAGGGGGGTGAAAAATGATAGTCTGTTATATTTTTTAAAAAAGAATAATGTAAAACTTATCTTCTTTAGTCTGGAAGAAACTAACATAACTGTATTTCAACATAAAGTAGTAAAGGATGCATCTATAGATGATCTGTTTGATGCTATATTGAAATAGAGAAAGAAGAGAAAACAGTTTTATTAAGTAGAAAATACCAGGAGGAAAGGAGATCTTAATTAGTATGGAAAACACAATAATTAAAACAGAGGAAATGATACTTTTAGCAATTAAAGAAAAAGAAGGACTTTCTCTTGATGTATTGGAGACAAGAGTGGATTCTTCACCAAATCTATTTTTTCTTGCACTTGATAAGTTGTCCAGGGAGAACAGGATTTTACTTACACGAAACGGTTATGATTATAAGGCATTTATAAATAGCCACTGCAAAATAAAGCGGTCATATTCCTAAAGGCATTTGAAGGCATTATAAGCGGCATTAATCGTAATCTTTATATCTCTATTAGAGTGTTGAGTTGAAAGGAATAGGGTTTCAAATTGGGATGGGGGAAGATATATCCCCTGTTCAAGCATCACATTAAAGAACTTTGCAAATCTCCTTGTATCTGATTTGATTGCGGTTGAGTAGTCATAGATACGTTCTTTTGAAAAAAAGATCGTAAGTGCTGAACCTATATGGTTAATTGTGACATCACGAGCAAGACTACGCGCAGCATCTCTTAATCCCTCATATAATATATTACACCTGTATTCTAAATTCTTATAGATATCAGAATCTGACAATATCTTTAAAGTTGTTATCCCTGCGCTAATAGCCAGAGGATTACCTGAGAGTGTACCTGCCTGATACATTTCTCCAAGAGGGGCAACCATACTCATTATATCTTTTCTGCCGCCATACGCACCAACAGGCAGACCTCCACCAATGATCTTGCCAAGACATGTTAAATCAGGTCTCACATCATATAACTGCTGTGCCCCTCCATAGGCAACTCTAAAACCAGAGATGACCTCATCAAAGATCAGTATAATTTCATATTTGTCAGCCAATTTTCTTAGACAGGGGAGAAAATCATCTTCCGGGAGTATCAGTCCCATATTTCCTGGTACAGGCTCAACAATAATAGATGCTATATCTCTACCTCTTTTTTTGAGAATCTTCTCAAGATATCCAATATTATTAAAAGGCGCTGTAATTGTATTCTTTGCAATATCTTTTAAGACACCAGGACTATTGGGAATGCCAAGAGTAGTTGCACCAGATCCCGCCTTTACCAGCAGACTGTCGACATGACCATGATAACATCCTTCAAACTTGAGTATCTTGTCCCTCTTTGTATATGCCCTTGCAAGACGGATAGCACTCATTGTTGCCTCAGTTCCAGAGTTTACCATCCTGACCATCTCAATTGATGGGAATGCCTTAACTATCATTTGTGCCAATTCCACTTCCAGAGCAGTAGGCGCCCCAAAACTTGTGCCATTTTTTAAAGATTCCCTCAATCTCTTTATAACCTCTGGGTTGGCATGACCCAATATCATTGGTCCCCAGGAAAGGACATAATCAATATATTCTCCGCCATCTACATCATATATCTTTGATCCTTTTGCATTGGCGA
>JBHHUU010000026.1:0-18295 GCA_046753905.1 Nitrospirota bacterium
TCAACTGCCTGCAACTGATTATCTACTAATAAGCCTTCTTCTTCTGTCTCTTTAATTGCCTCTTCAATAAGTGTCTCACTCTCCTCTTCTGTGCTTACCTGCTCTTCAACTGCCTGCAACTGATTATCTACTAATAAGCCTTCTTCTTCTGTCTCTTTAATTGCCTCTTCAATAAGTGTCTCACTCTCCTCTTCTGTGCTTACCTGCTCTTCAACTGCCTGCAACTGATTATCTACTAATAAGCCTTCTTCTTCTGTCTCTTTAAATATTTCCTTATACCTCTCTATTCTCTCTTCATCAGGAAGAATATTCTGAAGTCTCTCAAAAATGGGATATGCTTCAGTCTTTAATCCCTTATATAGATAAATATCAATCATCTCTGAATATTCAATAGTGAGCTTATCTGTTTCTCCTATCTTTTCATATATATTGGCTAACAGCTTATGGGCTTCAATCCCTTTTGAGTCTAACTCGAGATAATCCTTTATTATCTTTTCAGCCCGTTCAAATTCCTCTCTTAAGATATATTTCCCTGCCACTGACATAAGTTTGTCTGAAGCATCATTTAACTCAGACCTCATCAGAAAAATATATCCGAGTCTTTCATTATATATGGTCTCAAGAGGGTCTATCTCAATAAGCCTGTTAATTATTTCTTCTGCCTCATCAAATCTGGATTCCCTGAAAAGATTGTCTGCCTCTATTAATAATGTCTCTGCCTCTTTCTTATCTTTACTCTTCTGGATATCCTCCATTCCTGTTAATGCCTTTTCATTTGCAGAATCATAGGCAAGCACTTGTTTGTATATCTCTTCTACCTCACTTGTTTTATCCTGCTTTAGTAATTCCTCAGCTATTTTTATATATTCCTCTGTTGCCTCATCATATAATCCTTCTTTAACGCATATTTCAGCTATTTTCATGCAAATAGTTTTATTATCTGGGTCAAGGTTTGCTATCTTTCTGTATACATCCAGACATTCCTTTAAAAGACCTTCCCTCGCGTAATGCTTGGCTGCCTTCAGATAATCATCTACTGCATTAGTTATCAATCCTCTTTCCGAATTCAGGTCACCAAGCCTTATATAGAGATCAAGCCTTTCCGGATCAATTTTGATGATCTTTTTATATACAGCAATTGTCTTTAATGAAAATCCGGCATTCTTAAAGACCTCAGCAGCCTTCATGTATGAATCCATTGCACTTTCTATAGAGTTTCTCTTTAGATAGAGGTCTCCTATTGTATTATAGATATTACCTTCATTGGGAGTCTCTTTAACAAGTTTCTGCCACTCTTCTATAGCCTTGTCTATTTGTCCCTTTACTGTATATCTCTGGGCATTTTGTATGATTGTATTTTTATCTACACCCATCTACTTTATCTCCAATATGAGAAAATCTTTTCTTATCCATGAGACATGCTATCGATATTAATCTGGATGACAGGGATAGGCAGCAAACATGAAAATTTATATCTTTAAAGTTCTAAGTATCTATAAAAAAAGAACTATTGCACATTTTTTACTGACCCTAAAACCTTAACTTTTTATTATGAAAATCCCCCTGCCCCCCCTTTGCTAAAGGGGAAGTACAAGTTTCCCCCTTTGTTAGAAGGAGGTTAATTTTCATGCTCGGGGGTGAACAACTCGTTCATGATTGTTTATTATAAAATATAAATTAAAGTATCATATTATATAGTTACTGTCAAGGAAACCTGAACCTTCTCAGCGATTCCGCAACTTATTTTTTTATGCGGATAAAATTAGGCTAAAGGCAAAAAATGTCAATGATTTTTTGTCATTTGATATTGTTTCGGATTTCGGATTTAGACATTCAAACTTTCCAGCTTGTCTGGGTTAGGTATAGGCAAATATTCAATCCATGGTGCAACGAAATTATATGTAGCAAGACTTACAAATCGCATTGGACAGGTTTGTCCACAAGACTTTATTCTTTTTTAGCTTTTTGATAGATAGGGTGCAGTTGTCAGGGTGCAGGGTGCAGGGTGCAGGAAAGATTTTTTCTGCACCTTTTTAAACTATATTGTCTGTGATTCTATTTCCCAACCTTGCACACTTTAGTATTATTTAACCAACAATCTTCTTCAGGTTTTTTATCTCATTAAATAATATATTTCTGTCAAGCAATACTTTTTTCAGTCTTATATCAATGTATCGCATTATATTAATATCCTCTCCATTACTCGTTAAGATAACAGCGCCATCTGTATCAGTTCTGTATATCTCTGTGCCCAATCCTTTATAGAATGATATAACCTCATTTGTTGGATGCCCATACCTGTTATTCTCTCCCACTGATATTACTGCTATATCAGGGTCAACCATGCTGATAAAAGACTTATTTAATGACCCTCTTCCTCCATGATGGGGAATCTTGATCACATCACTCTTTAATATAACAGATCCTAATTCTGCCATCTGTGCCTCGATCCCATTTTCAATATCTCCAGTAAATAAGAATACTCTCTCTCCGCATACGATCTTCAATACTATAGAGAGATTATTTTCACCCTTTGAAGAATTCTCAGTCTCTTTTATCCCATCTTCTGCCGGGTTAAGGATATAGGTCATACATTCGCCAATCTTAAGAGGGACTTCTCTCTTATATCTTACCTTAACAGGAATATTTCTCTCCTTTAATCTATTGGTAAATTTCTTATAAAAGGTTGAATTCTTTTCTGCGCCATTTGTCCATACCTCACCAATATCAAATTTATCTATTAAAAAGTTCAGACCTCCTATATGGTCGAGTTGGGGATGTGTAGCCACTATATAATCTATTCTCCTGATTCCTCTATCCCAGAGATAGGGGGCTACAACCAGTCTTCCCATATCAAACTTATGAAATGCCATGCCGCCATCTATAAGCATCTTTGTCATATCCGGAAATTCAATCAGGGCAGAGTCTCCCTGCCCAACATCAATATATGTGATCCTGAGTATACCTTTATCTTTATAAGGTGAGAGAATACCCTTTAGAAACAGGAAAACCAGTAAAATACCTATAAATATGGAGGCTTTGTTCATCCATAATTTCCCTCTGCTATTCTCTTTATTCCCTGAGACAATATAGAATATTAACAATAAAAAGGAATAAAAGAGAGAGAGAAAGAGGATTGATGGTGAGGGCAGGTGCAACTCAGCCAATGGGAAACTGGCAAATAGCTTAATAAGTCCATAAAGTATGGATAAAAGGGCGTGATTGAGCTGAGTAAAAGGGAGGTAAGAGAGATCAAGCAGGAGTGAGAGAATAGATGAGAAAAGACCAACCGGCAGAACAAAAATACCTACATACGGAACGATAAGGAGATTGGAAACGATCCCAACCCATGAAAAGTCGTTAAAATAATAGACTGCAAGAGGTGCTGTGGCCAGAATAACAGTTATGGTTATATAGATAGAAAAGAGAATCTTTTCAGATAAAGTAGATACAACCCCATCCTTCTTATGTAAACTATTCTTATTACCCTTTGACCTTGCCCTCCACCAGCCTATAGATAGAGAGATAAATAATACTGATATATAAGATAACTGGAATGAGATATTAAATATTGCCTGTGGGTTATAGACAAGGACTAATAAGGCTGCCAGGGCAAGAGAATTTAAAAGGTCTCTATCCCTTTGAATCAGTATGGCTGATAGATATATCACAATCATAATCACAGCCCTGATTGTGGAGACATGTCCTCCTGACAGAAGTGCGTAATAGATCACAAAGGGAAGAGTTATGATTGCAGCTATCTGTGAAGGGATAAGACGTGCTGTTACTCTTAACAATATTCTCTGGGGGAGGTAAAGGATAATCCATCTACTGATAGTATAAATGAGAAATCCCACCAGACTCAGGTGTGTGCCAGATATTGCCAATAGGTGTGCTGTTCCCGATGCCATAAAGTTATCTCTGATATCGTTTGTCACAACACCTTTTTCACCTATAATCATAGCCTGCAGGATGGCTGATTCAGGTTCATTAAGAGAAGATACAATAGCCTTTCTTATCTTCTCTCTCTGATCATAGATATATCCTAAAAAAGATGGGGAACTCTTTGATAATATTGTGACAGTTTTTGTATGTGCAGTAACCCTTATACCCTTTTGTTTATAATCAAATCCCCCGGGATTTTTAAATGTGCGTGGTGGTTTTAAATAGACTTCAGCCCTCACAATATCGCCATAAGCAATTTTATCTGAAGGATTCTTGACAGAAAGCCTGACCCTTCCAGATGTCTCCTCTTTTTTACCGTTAAAAGAGATCACTTTTGCCTCTAACATCAGTACTACTTTATAATCATAGTATCTTACAGGCTCAACCACCTTTCCAATCAGGGTGATCTTTTCCCTGCTGATAAAGCGTGAAATGTGGTTTGCAGGGATATATGAGGCAATAAATTGATAATATATAAGTCCAAATAGTACTATTCCAAAGAGAAGAGAAGAATGGGGTATCCTCTTTTTACAAAATGAATCTATAATCAATAAAGAAAAGAGAGAGATGATAATAAAAATTGGAAAGTAATAAAATATTTCTCCGAATATCATGCCAATTATATAGGCAATTGTAATTCCTATAAGAGGTCTCTTCATCGACTCAGTATTAACAGATTTAGAGGGTAAGCAGATAAAATAGTCCGCAATTATCCCTCTTTTATTATCTTATGTTTGTCATCAAGTTCTTTATATAGTTCCATGATAGTCTTTTTGAGGGTTGGATGTAGATAATCAGGGGCTATTTCTGCCAATGGAGCGAGAACAAACCTCCTTTTATGAAGTAGTGGGTGAGGTATTGTTAGATCATTCTCATTAACTATCATATCATTGTAAAAGAGGATGTCTATATCTATTGTCCTTGACTCATATCTATCTTTATAGCTCCTTATTCTTCCTAACTCTCTCTCGATTCTCTGACAATTATTCAATAACTCTACTGGAACAAGGGTTGTCTTTATACCGATAACAGAGTTTAAAAACCATGGAACATCTTTAAGGCATGCAGGCTCTGTTTTGTATATAGAGGATTTTTTCCAAAAATAAGTTGAAGAGACAGCCCCTATCCTCCTTACAGCCTCCCTGCAATAATATTCCTTATCTCCAAGATTAGAGCCTATACCTAAATAACATATAACCGATTCTTTTTTCATACTGAATAACCTCTGATAGAATAATGAAACAACATCTTATTCTATTTAAAAGATATAATACAGTCTAATTTTCGATATGACATTTGCACATCGCCAAGCCGAAAATAGTTAACATGACCCCTTATCACAGGATTTAATCTATCAATAATGGTTTTGAGATTGACACCCTGAGTGCGTTTTGTGATATTCCTGATGTTGTCCTTGAGTTTATTCATTGATTTATTGCTTATACCCTTATGCTTGCCAATAAGGTTGTATCCTAAAAGCCTAAAGCCCCTTTTGAAGTTAGTCAGTTCGGTTCAACTTTAATCCAAGCTCTTTCTCAACAACCTCTTTGACAATCAACATCCACCTTACTCCTCTTTCAATCTGCAAGATTGAAAGAGGAGTAAGTAGTCTCTTCCCTTTTTCTCTTTAAAAATCACCCATTTTCATAAACCCACTCTTTTACATTTTTTGTCTCTAAAGAAAAGTTTATCCCCACAAGAAGTATGGGTTTGTCTATATGTTTATATTTTTGAGGATAGTTTTTTTGTTTTATCTGCTCTATAGCCTTTTTGGCAGTTTGATTGCACTTAAACTCAAAGATATAGATAGTATCAGGATAGTGGGCGGTTAAATCTATTCTGCCGTCTGAGGTTAAGACCTCGGTTTCTACAAATACCCCTGATCCTGAAAGCATAAGATAAAAGAGAGTGTAAAAATAACTCTCATCTTGTTTGTTTGATATGCTGTAGGGAATACCGGCGAATAAGGACTTGATCAGGTCAATGCACCGACTTAGGTTGCCTTGTTTCAGAGTAGATTGGATCTGGTAAAATGGAGTCTTTTCCTCTATGGGAATATTGGTTAAATTATCAAAGAGTAGTTCATTGAAACTAAGTTTAACCTCCTGATTGGGATAGCCTAATCTGTAAAGACGGTCTTCTGTGCCTTTGATAGTCAGATACCCTGTTTGGAAAAGCAAAGATTCCAATTGAAGTGTTTCTAAATCATACTGCCTAAAGACATAATCAGGAAGAAGAAGCTGTTCTGCCTTGGGAATGTAGTACTCTTTTTCCTTAATCAGATCGATCAAAAACGTTGGTGTGCCGGTCTCGAACCAATAGTTTCTGAACTTTTTGTCCTGCAGGGCGCAAAACAGCGAATAGGGGTTGTAGACGGTCTGGTCTTCCTCACTGAAGCGGTAGCCATTGTAGTAGAGCTTTAGTTGTTGTTTTATCTCGAACAGAGGGATATTCCTTTGTTGGGCGAAGTGTTCTATGTAGGGGATAAGATTGTCCTGCATTTCCTGCTCGGTTATGCCCATAATCGCGCTGTAGCGTTCGCCCATCGTCAAGTCAGTGAGGTTGTTAAGCTCACTAAATATACTTACCTGACTAAACTTGGAAACACCGGTTAACAGGACAAATTTGGTTATGCGGGTTATGTCGTGGCCTTTGATTACACCAAAAAACCTCTTTAACAGTTCGCGGTTTTCTCTGGCAAGGTTTAGGCGGTCTTGACCCAGTCCTAAGTGACTGACTATCGGTTTGTCGTATTCGTCGATAATGATGGAAACGGAGGCAGAGTATTTATCTGACAAGGACAGAATAATATCTTTAAAATCATCTTGAGGGTCTTCCCCTCTTAAACTTAGTCCTTCTTGCTGAGCAAAATAGCTTAACTGATGTATTAATCCTGAGCACAGAGACCTTTTGTTTTCACAGTTTATCTGGTTAAAATCCACAACCACCACCGGATACCTCTTTCCCCAATCCCACTTGTCCTCGATATAGAGTCCCTTGAATAGTTCCCGCCTCCCCTCGAACAGGCACCTTAAGGTGGAGACAAGCAAGGACTTACCAAACCTTCTCGGCCGGGATAAAAAGTAGTATTTACCGGTAGAGATAAGCTGGTGGATATATGGGGTCTTGTCGATATAAAGATAGCCCTCTTCTCTTATCTTTTCAAATGACGATATGCCTATAGGTAGATTTTGCATTTTTATATTCTTGTATTTCGGGATTCCATCCCGAAATCGATCCTCTTTTCTATCTTCCTTGTACTTCTTTTGGATTGGTTTCGGGACAAAGTCCCGAACCACTTGAATCTGCAAGATTGAACCAGCACGATACTTGAAAAAGTGGTTATCCCCCCTCGTAAGGGATGTGTCCCTTTTTGTCTGTCATGATGAACCTGGGCTGTAAGCCATTCGGCAGCTCCATGGGCACTTTGTCTGCATGTACCTGTGTAACTGAGATACATCCCTCATGTGATCCATTAGGAAATGTAACAGAATTTGCCTTTATAGTCAATGAAAAGCCTGGGACAGATTCAAGTGTGTAAACCACATCCTCATTGCCTCCCACCCACTGGACATTTTCTGTGTTTATTGGCAAACTATCTTTTCTTCACCGTGAATTGCTGGTTTTTGGCTATTACTCTTTACAAAATGAGGTCTTTTTGATATATTAAAATAGATGCTTAGTTTACTTTATTAGAGATACAGGAAACATTAAAAAAATGATTTATTCTTGTAAAAATATTTCTATATTACTTTTCCCGTTAATCTTTATAGCGGTAATTATGGGATGCGGTGATAATAATGTTATTGGGGTAAGCATAAATGGAAGCATTGATGACTTAACTGAAGTAAATCCCAAGGGTGGAGATAATGATGACGATTATATAGATAAATTTATAACCCCTCCATCTCTTATGATTGGCTTGAAGAGTGCAAAGCTTATTCTGGAGAATGAGCAGTCTCCTTCCTATACAATATTTGATACTAATCCTTTAAGTCCAATGATAGTAGAGCTTGTCAGAGGGCTTCCATTATTCATTGCTAATAACTCAAACTACCCATCATCAGGCACATATAATAAGGTTCAATATGAGATTATATTCTATGAAGTGATTATACCTGTATGTGAGCGAACAGTGGTAGATTGCCCCCAGAGAAGGATGAGGGTTTATTTAAGTCAGACATTAGATCCCCAATTAGGTCCGATATCTGCCGGAGATATATTAATAGAAGAACCGCCTTTAAATAACACATTTAAATGGATTAATAAGAGTGATGGCAGCTATTCTGATTTCAGACCTGCAGATAATCTTGTCCATCAGGTGCCATTAGACAAATTTTCATCAATCGGAAAAATCTCTACTGATAATATATTCTCCGGCACAGTATCTCTCTCAACACCTCTGATAATACCAACGAGTCCTTCTGGACTTTCAATTATAGAGATAAATTTTGATATTAAAGACCTCTTCTTTTATGATGATACAAATAGCAATGATAGGTTTGATCCATTCCCTATATTACTTTCTTGTGATCTGGATTGTGATGGGCATCTGGATGGAGCTAACCCGAGTGCAGACTATTATCCTGCCCTTCCATCAATCTCTGCTGCTATATCTGAATAGATGGAGATGAGAAATCTCTAATTAATACTCTCCTCATCCCATCCTTTATCTTATGATCTTTAATGGGTCTTAATATCTCCTCAATAGTTGCCAATTCCTTGTGAGTAAGTTCCTTTGGTGCAGGAGAAAGACTTTCCTCTTTTTTTTTATTAGTAGTTGGAGGTATTCTCTCTTCTATCATTCCTATTTTAAGATGGATTTTGGATATGATATTATTACCGGCAAAGGAATTTACCTTTGTTATTATTTCATCCTTAAAGAAAGAAAGCTGATGCAGCCATATAGAATTATCAACATGCAGATAGAGTTTTCTAAAACTTATCCTGCAAGGTTGTGTATGAGATGCCACACTTTTTCCCACAATAGTTTCCCATTTTTCATTCAGGAGGCACTCTGTCATCCTATTTTCAAGCCCAAACCTTTTTATTAGCATCTTTAGTAATGGAGCAATATTCGTCATAATTATTACTATTATATGGACTCCTTCACACAACTGACCTGTTTCTGAGAAATCGTGTGAATAATGGGAAAAAATGATATTTTTATAAAGAAACTATATTATTAAATTGACTCTTTTTTAGCAAAGGTACGGTAGAGTCTTGCATCTCTGGCATTAGGGTCAATCTTAGATGCAGTCTCCCACTCTTCCATCGCTAAGTTAAAAAAGCCTTTTATGTAATAGGTTATGCCCAGGTGGATAAATGCAGAGGTATATTTAGGATTTATTTCTTTAGCCCTTGAGAATGTTTCTATGGAATCATCCAATAAACCTTTTTCCCTTTGGGCAATACCTAATTTTACAATAATATCAACAAATTTTGGTCTCAGTTCCAATGACTTATTATATTCTTCTAATGCCTTATCATACAGTCCAATCTCATAATATCTTTCGCCTAAGGCAGCATGGTCATTGGCAAGTTTTCCCTGTATAAATGGGTCAAGCTGAGATTGTTCTGATTTTACAACGTTAACAGCCTTTGCAAAGACCTCATCTGCCTCTTCATATCTTTCTAATTCATTAAAAGTAATAGCCAGGTTTAAAGATGCTTCAGTATATCTTGGATTGAGTGATAATGCCATCTCTAAGTATTCAACTGCCTTTTTTAAGTCTCCCTTATTGTGAGCAATAAATCCTAATTTATTATAGACATCTGCATATTGTCTTCGGCTATCTTCTATTATTTCCAGGAGAAGTCTCTCAGATTCTTCATACTTGCCGGCATCAAATAACTCCTGGACAATCTCATATATATTTTTAAAATCCAATCTCCCATTTCCTCCTCTCTTTTTGTTCTATATGGGTAATTGTGTCCTTACTGCGTTATTTTTTTGGTATAACTGGAGTTTTCTCTCTTTTGGAAAATAAATGCCCCTCTTCTGAAAAAACCTCAGATCTTTTCAAACTCGGCTTCTGTAAAATTTCTATTTTGCAGAAGTATAGTTCTATATAGCAGATTATGTATTAAAATACAACCCAAATTTATGTCCCGCCACGGCAAATTCATTCTTTTTTTAACACATTCTTTTTTTAATACCATCTTTAGTTGTGAGATCATATAGAGTGCTACGAAGAGATTGTTTGTAGTCCATTATCAGTTACTTTCAGAATAAAAACATCTGACTCTGTTACTAAATCCTGTTTTTGGTATTCATTAATGAGTAATTTTGTGGTATTATTTCTCATAAGTGGACTTTTTTGTTAATGGTTTAATTTTACTGTTAAAATATCCCCCTAACCCTAACCCTCTCCTACAAGGGGAGAGGGAACTTTCCCCTCCCTTGATGGGAGGGGATAAAAGGGAGGGTGATAGATTTTCATACCCGATGTGAGCAAATTTGCTCATGAACGTTTACTGTTAAAATAATATCAAGTATAATATTATGGGTGCCACTTTTCTACTATTTTTTAATTATTTTAAGTATGTTATACCACCTTTTCTATGTGTGAGAGTTGAGAGTATATGTTTGTAGATCAGGTAAAGATATATGTAAAGGGAGGGGATGGGGGAAACGGGTGTGTAAGTTTCAGACGGGAAAAATATGTCCCAAAGGGAGGACCAAATGGTGGTGATGGCGGTGATGGTAGTGATATAATAATCAAGGCGTCTCTCCAGCTATCTACACTATTAGATTTAAGATATCAGCAGCATTATATTGGAAAAAGGGGAAGGCATGGTCAGGGAAAAGATAAGCATGGAAGAGATTCTCATGATATAATCATTAAAGTTCCTGTGGGGACAATAATCAAGGATTATGAAACTAAAGAGATCATATCTGATCTGACAGAGGAAGAAAAAGAGATAGTAGTCGCAAAAGGAGGAAGAGGAGGAAGAGGAAATACATCCTTTAAAACTTCAACCAATCAGGCGCCTGCTTATGCAGAAGAAGGAAAAAAGGGAGAGGAAAAATGGCTATCCCTTGAATTAAAGCTCATCGCAGATATAGGGCTGATAGGTCTGCCGAATGCAGGAAAATCTACATTAATTTCAAGGATATCATCTGCAAGACCCAGAGTAGCCCCATATCCCTTTACTACACTTGCTCCAAAATTAGGAGTAGTATCATGGAAGAGATATAAGAACTATGTTGTAGCTGATATACCCGGAATAATTGAGGGCGCACATAAGGGAAAGGGACTGGGGTTTCAGTTTTTAAGACATATTGAAAGGACATCATTTCTCCTTTATCTTATTGACATATCAGATTATACAACAGATGATTCTGTAAAGACCTATAATATTATAAACAGAGAGCTATATAAGTATAACCCTGTTCTGTCTGAAAAGCCGCACGCAGTAGCAGTTACAAAGGTTGATATTAAAGGTTCCGGAGAGAGACTCAAATCGATAGTTGATTATTGTAAAAAAAAAGGAGATGATATCTTCCCCATATCTTCAGTAACAGGAGAGGGGATAGAGGTTTTAATAAAGTATCTGGGGGAGAAGATAGAAAAATAATTGAAAATTGAAAAGCTGAGGGGATTTTGTTTAGTTATGACATTAAGAGAAGCGATTATCAGAAAGGCAAAGAGGATAGTCATTAAGATCGGAAGCAGTATTATTGCCTCTAAAGAGATGGGGCTAAATTATGAAAAGATAGAAAGGATTGCCAATGATATCTCCCAGATCAGGGCAGAGGGATATGAGATTATTATTGTCTCATCAGGGGCAGTAGTCTCTGGTATGGGAAAGATGGGAATAAAAGAATATCCCAAAAATATTCCGATAAAACAGGCTGCTGCTGCTTTAGGGCAGAGCAGGCTTATCAGGGTATATGAAAAGACATTTGATAAGTTTGGAGAAAAGGTTGCACAGATACTTCTGACTCATGATGACTTAAGCAATAGAAAGAGGTTTTTAAATTCCAGAAATACACTGCATACACTATTAAAATATAATGTAATCCCTATAATAAATGAGAATGATACGGTATCTATAGATGAGATAAAGTTTGGCGATAATGACAATCTTGCCGGTCTGACCACAAACCTCATCTCAGCAGAACTCCTCATTATCCTCTCTGATGTAGATGGTCTCTTCTCTGATGATCCCAGAATAAATCCAGAGGCAGCGCTTATACCTTTGATAAAGAAGGTTACAAGAGATATAGAGATCATGGCAGAGACCAGTCTTCCGACAGAGGGCAGAGGGGGGATGTATTCAAAGGTGTTGACAGCCAAACATGTCTCAAGATACGGTATTCCGACTATAATATTAAATGGTCATAAAGGGCACATCCTTAGGATGTTGTTTGAGGGGAGAGAAGATATAGGCACACTCTTTTTGCCTGAAAAGAATACTTTAAACAGCAGAAAACACTGGATAGCATATAACCTGAGGCCAAAAGGGAGATTAATAATAGATGATGGTGCGGTCAATGCACTGGTAAATTATGGAAAGTCTCTTCTCCCTTCAGGGATTGCAGCAATAGAGGGGAAATTTGATTCAGGTGACCCTGTTACCTGTATGGATAAATCTGGCAGAGAGGTTGCAAGGGGATTGGTGAATTATTCTTCATCTGAGGTTATAGTAATAAAAGGTGCAAAGACAAAAGATATTGAAAGAATACTTGGATACAGGTATTATGATGAGATAATTCACAGAAATAATATGGTGATTAATAGAGATTAAATGGAGGTAATTAATTATGGATATCAAAGGA
The DNA here is from genome assembly GCA_046753905.1 of Nitrospirota bacterium. GTDB lineage: Bacteria > Nitrospirota > Nitrospiria > JBHHUU01 > JBHHUU01 > JBHHUU01. The sequence goes on from JBHHUU010000026.1 coordinate 12,731, forward strand.
TATGTTTGTGAAAGGGTAGAAAGGGCAAAAAAGGCATCAAGGATGCTTGCATCCTTATCAACAGATATAAAGAATACTGCCTTATTAAGGATGGCAGATGCCTTAGAAGAGAAAGAAAAGGAGCTAATAAAAGAAAATGAAAAGGACATATGTGCCGCAAAAGATAAAGGTCTGGAACAAGCCCTTATAGACAGGCTTACATTAAACAGTAAAAGGATCAGGGAGATGTCAGAAGGGATGAGGCAGGTAGCAGATCTGCCTGATCCAGTGGGTGAGATAATAAAGTTACGGAAGAGACCTAATGGGATGCAGGTCGGCAAGATGAGGGTACCTATAGGAGTAATAGGGATCATCTATGAATCAAGACCAAATGTAACAGCAGACACCACAGCTCTCTGCCTTAAATCAGGCAATGCAGTAGTGCTTCGTGGCGGTTCAGAGGCAATACACTCTAATTCAGCAATTGTCGCAATCCTCTCAGATATAGGAAAAGAGACAGGGATTCCGCATGGTGCTGTTACCTTTATTGATATAACTGACAGAAATGCTGTAATGGAGATGTTAAGGATGGATCAATATATAGACCTGATCATACCAAGAGGAGGAGAAGGTCTTATCAGGACAGTAACAGAAAATTCAACAATCCCTGTGATAAAACATGATAAGGGGTTATGCCATACATATATAGACAGCCATGCAGATATAGATATGGCATTAGCAATCTCCCTTAATGCCAAGGCACAGAGACCAGGGACATGCAATGCAATGGAGACCCTTCTTGTTCATCAAGATATAGCGGATAGATTTTTGCCTGAACTGGCGGAGAGATTCAAGGATGCCGGAATAGAGATCAGGGGATGTAAAAAGACAAAGGCGATTATCCCTTACATAAATGATGCAGTAGAGGATGACTGGAATACAGAATATCTTGGACTTATCCTCTCTGTAAAGGTTGTAAAGAATATGGATGAGGCATTGGATCATATAGATAGGTATGGCTCTTTTCACTCAGAGGCGATAGTAACCAGAGATTATGGGGAGGCAATGAGGTTTTTAAATGAAGTAGATGCCTCTGCTGTGTTTGTCAATGTATCAACACGGTTAAATGATGGTTTCCAGTTCGGACTCGGGGCTGAGATAGGGATAAGCACTACACGAATCCATGCCAGAGGACCAATGGGACTGGAAGAACTTACCTCTACCAAATTTATAATACTTGGCGATGGACAGTTGCGGGAGTAGGTCTGCTTTCCATTCAGTTATGATAAGAAAAGCCCAAACATTTGAAATATTTGGGCTTTTTAAAAGGTTATTTGATTTTCACATTAACTGCTTGATAGCCTTTTGGTGTCTCCTCAATTTCAAACTCAACAGCCTGTCCTTCACTTAAAGACCTAAAGCCGTCATTATTTATAGCTTTGAAATGTACAAATACATCCTTTCCTGATTCAGGCGTTATAAAGCCATAACCTTTTTTATCGTTAAACCATTTAACAATACCATTTTCCATTATTTACTACCTCCTTTCTTTAAAAATTATAGTAAATAATGGTAGAAATAAACACTCAAGATGAATATAATATCCAACCTTTCGTATAAATCACTTCTACTGCTCATTTACTGGATAAATTATATACTAAATTTTTTAAATTGTACAGTAAAATATTTCATCTGTCAGTAACAAGTAAACTGTCCTATATTGCAGCACATGAATTGTCCAGTTAAAATGGATACCAAAGGGGGGTATTCATGAAACGGATAATTGGGAGACCTTGATAATATCCTTTGTGAACAATACAAGCGTATTGTAAATAATGACAACTGTGTGCAGTTTGAGGATTATCAGAAGAAAAAATGTGGGACATGTTAAGTACATAAGGGGGAGATGGCGCGGGAAGCCCCCTTACATAAGTGTGAGATAGCGTCTTACATTAAGTGGGTAGAAAGAGAATCCCCTTACATTAAAGGAAAAAGGTGGCTTTGCTCCTAATACATGATTAGCAATTATCATACCGAACAGTATTGGGGTGAAACTGATTTTTTATAAAAAACCCGTTAGTATAGATTTAAACGATAAATCCCGCCATCACAAATTGAACGTTTATAATTTTTCTCTATCCTGATGAGGGGGAAAAGTGGATAGGATATTCTACTGTAACAATACCCTTTTTTATAGGTGGAAATTTCCACTGAAGTATCTGTTTGACCAGAGACTCTTCTAATGGGTAATAATTCATGCCGCTTGATATAATATCACACCGAATTACATTTCCCATAGCTGTTATGGTGAATTCAACAGTAATAATTCCTTTCAGGGTTGGATTTTCTGATAATGCCCTGTTATATATATATACAATACCATCCTTGTAGGAATTTACCACATCTGCAATAGATTCAAGGCTTCTGGGACTTCTCCCTCCTTTAAAACCCTTAATTTTAAATGGGCTCTTTACAACTGCTATATTTTTACTCTGCAATGTCCCCCCCTTTATATTTTTTCCTATTCCACCGACAATATTATCTATCCCCCCGCTCCCCTTAAGATATTCATCAGCATCTAATTCTGATATATCCTTTGAGTCCCTTAATCCAATAACCCCTAATTCCTTTTGCGTGTCCACCATGCCAATATCATCCTTCTGAAGACGCTTTTTAATTTCCATATCCTCAGAGCTATTATCTAAATCTCTGGCAATAGAAAACAGCCTCTTTTTTCTCTTCTCAGGAGATATCCCTTTTATATCCCTATTCTTATTTTTCTTCTTCCCCAATAGCCTCAGTAATCCAGTGTTCTTTGCCACCTTAATATTCTCTTCTTTTTTCCTCTTTGCCTCCTCTGCAATCCTGCGTCTCTCCTCCTCTGCCCTTAACCGTGCCTCCTCTATTATCCTTGATTCTCGTTCTTTTTCTATCCCTTTTGCCTCTTCATCCAATCTTATCCTTACTTCTTCCTTTTTTTGTGTTTCTGGCTCAATAACTGCTTCTTCTGTTTTGAGTGTCTCTTTTACCTCTATTTGAGGCTTTACCTCTTCCTTTGGTTTTATCTCTTCTATCTTCTTTCTTTCTACTTTAGGAGGCTTTTTGGGTTCTATCTTTTCTGTTTTGGGTTTTGGTTCTGGTTTAAGTACAGGTTTTGGAGATTCAAGGATCAATTTGGCAAAACGTGGTGAGATAGTCTTTATATCCCTGCTTAATCTTTCTCTTTCTGGAAATCGCATAGTATTGACAATAAGAGCAAAAGAGAGATAAAAGAGAAATGATGATATCAGTATTATCTTAAATAGTTTTTCATCTCCATTAGAAAAATGACCTGCAATCTTACCCTTTTCTTTATTTAACATAATATTGACAATTTATTTATAAAACTCTATACTTAAAAAATGCACTTTAATTAAGATTATCAAAACGGTAACTATTCGGCTATTACAGGGCAAGAGGTGGAAAAGGCTTTATAATGCGTATAATTATAATAGGTTTATTTAAATAGAACAGCATCATTTTAGTTCAGGTCTCTATTAGCAGTGAGACCGAAACGCTAAGGAGACGCTATAAACTCTTCTCCATCCCTTGCCCTGTAATAGCTGAATAGTTACTCAAAACGTTATATGAAAAGATTGCATATCCCCTTTAATTTAATTGTTCGGAAAGATGGAGTTTATATCTAAAATGAGCGAATTTCTAAAGAAATATAAAGGAGAGGCATTGCTCTTCCTCTTTGCCTTATATGTCTTCTTGCTTGGTTTAGGTGTTATTGGAGAGATGTTTGATATCCAATGGATACTTAACCTTCCTATCTATTGAGATAAGTCTCTCTTCCGGAAATATCTGCTCCCATCCCCCTGGTAGATATATTTGAATGTAATACACCCGCTTTCTCTGCCATTACAGTAATAGCTCAACATCATGATCTTGGCATATTTATTATCTGCTGTCCTGACTACATATACATTCTTTTTCGGTGTAATATTATGTGAAAATGTATCATAGTCAAACCACTTTGTAATTATAACCATATTCTTATATCCAGATTCAGGTGCGGATACAACAGAATCAAATTCTACCTCTCCCATATTTATTACACCTCCATTCCCCTTTCTCTTTTCACCTCCATTTAACCTTATATCCACTCTGTGAAATCCTATGTCCCACTCTATAGATTTATCAACTGCCTCAAGATCTATATCTACTACAGAGCCTCTGGAAAAATCAAAATACTTGAAATCCCCAAGAGATTTGGCCTCAATGGTATATATAATGGGGCCTACAAGATTTTCTCCCACCTCCTCCAGATTAGGAAGGGTAGCTATATAATTCCCCCTTTCTTTAAGAAGCTCTTCAGATGGACCTGGTGACACTATATATAATATAACTAAAATGGCAACAGGAGTAAGCGTAATTATAAATCCTACTAAAAATAAATTTTCACTTAACCACACCCAGAATTTTTTTGTCCTTTTCATCTATGTCACAACTGCCTTTCTCAAATTGTTAATAATCTGTTCATAGTTATCACTCCCAAAGATAGCAGAACCAGCTACTACCATATTTGCCCCTGCTGAAGAGATATCACTGATATTTTTCAGATTAACCCCGCCATCAACGCCAAGCTCTACTGATAGTCCTTTATTGTCTATCATCGTTTTTGCCATCCTGAGCTTTTCAAGGACATTATATATGAATGTCTGTCCACCAAACCCAGGATTTACAGACATTATAAGCAAAAAGTCTATATCGTCAATGATGTTTTCAATTGAAGTTAGTGATGTAGCAGGATTTAACGCAACTCCTGCCTTTATGCCAGTGCCCTTTATGGACTGAATTGTGCGATGCAGGTGTCTGCATACCTCTGCATGTACTGTGAGATAATCACTTCCGGCATCAACATATTTAGATATATACAGGTCAGGATTATCAATCATAAGGTGGACATCTAACGGCAGTTTTGTTATCTGTCTGGCAGCCTTAACAACTATTGGCCCAACCGTCAGATTCGGGACAAAATGTCCATCCATTACATCTATATGGATTAAATCAGCACCTCCCTTTTCTACACCTGCAATCTCCTCTCCAAGAATACCAAAATCTGCGGAGAGGATAGAAGGGGCAATCTTTATGGCCTTTCTATTCATTTACTTCCCCCTTTTTTTATATTTTACAGACAGAGTCAAAATACGTGATCATTGTTCATACCTCTCCTGAAGTTTAGAATGATTTTACTTTACCATTCCATTATCTGTCAAGGGGAGAAAATCTGATCTATTTGTTCCAACTCTTTTTTTTCGTCGTATTGACATGATCCGTTAGATGGTATTACACTGATTAATAGTAACTATTCAGTTAATACAGAGCAAGAGGTTCCAAAGACTTTATAATGCGTATGATTATAATAAGTTTATTAAGATACAACAGCATCATTTTAGATCAGGTCTCTATGAGTAGTGAGAGCTAAACACTAAGGTGACGCTATAAACTCTTCTCCACCCCTCACTCTGTATTAGCTGAATAGTTACGAGAAATCAATTGAAGAATCAGAATATTGGAAAAGATATCATGTCATGATTCTTC
>JBHHUU010000027.1:0-18183 GCA_046753905.1 Nitrospirota bacterium
ACATTGTGTGCTCAGATTTAGGTCAGGTTTGTCCCGATAGAACCATTACGAAAACAGAGGAATAGTGAACTATTTTGAGGATTTCGTGATGGCTGCATCGGACAAAGAGACAAAGATGGACTGAAGATGAGATGCAAAAGTGTGATAGTTAGTTTTTTACAGACCCTAATACAGAGCAAGGTGTTCCAAAGACTTTATAATGCGTATGATTACAATCTGTATTAGCTGAATAGTTACAAAGAAAGACATGAAAAATTTTTTTGTAGGACTGGCTCTTGGAGGCGGTGGGGCAAGAGGGAGTGCGCATTTAGGAATTATTAAGGTATTGGAAGATGCACATATCCCTATTGATATCATTACAGGGTCAAGTTTTGGTGCTATTGTCGGGGCAATGTATGCAATTAATCCAAATGCAGAGGTTGTAAAAAACAAGATACTCAGTTTTCTTAATAGTTCTAAATTTAAACGGACAACTATACACTTTCTTAAGAGATATTTTAAAGAGGTAGATGAAAAAAGGGGATTGATTAATAATCTGCGAAGCTATGTAAGAAAGGGGTTCTTTTACGGAATATCACTTACTAAGGGTTCATTTATCTCTGAGGGTGATTTCTTAGATAATATATGTAATCTTGTTGATGATATAGATATTGAAGATACAAAGATACCTTTTAGCTGTGTTGCTGCAGATATAATAGAAGGGGAAGAGGTAATACTAAGCAAAGGGTCATTAAGAAAGGCAATATGCGCTAGCTGTGCTATCCCTGGAGTATTTTCTCCTATCATATATCAGGGAAAACAGTTAATAGATGGTGGATGGGTAGATGAAGTTCCAATAGTTCCAGCTATCAAACAGGGGGCAGATGTAGTAATTGCTGTAAGTGCATCATTTGTGTTAGAGAGCTCAGATATCCTGAAAAGCGGTCTGGATATATTAATTCGTTCAAATAATATCACAAGAAATGTCCTTAATGATATCCAGTTGAAAAAGTCTGATGTAGTGATTACGCCGGATATAGGGCACATAAACTGGACAGATTTTAACAAGGCGTACGAATGCATTGAAAAAGGAGAGAGGGCAGCAAGATTAAAGGTGGAAGATATAAAAAGAGTAATAAGGCACAAAAAATTAAAACGGATTATATTAGGAAAGAAAAAAGAAGAGGAACTTGTATTGTGACTATTCAGCTATGTCGACAGGTTCTCACATAAAGGTGTTCCCCGTAACAGCCTGTTGATATCCCTCATATCCATTTTTATTTCAGCTTATCTGGCTCTAAGGGTGAGGGGTGAAAGAGAGGGTATTTATGAAAGTATTATTTAATATAGCAGTAGTGATGTCTATGTTATTATCCCTGATTAGCTGTGGAGACAGTGGAAGTGGGGGCAACAATACCACTGGCACACCACCAACGATATCTAATCTTTCCTTTCCGAGTGATACAGCTTCCTCTACATTTGGAACAGGAGATGTCTTAACATTTTCAGGAGGACAGATGAATTTCAAAGACCCTGATGGAGATGTTAAAACACTCAGAATTATTATTAAAGAGGGGAACACAGAGATAAAGTCCTCTGATACTGATATAACTAATGATGCGGCAGACCTTATAGAAGGGATTCTTCAAGTCACTGCTGATCTTCCTGTTCCACCTCCATCGAGTCTGCCTGCCACTTATACTATAGATGTCTTGGTTTTAGATGAGGGTAATAACAAATCTAATTCCCTCTCCGAGACAGTAACAATTACTCCATAACCCAGAGCAGAACCAATTCAATAACACCTTGAAAATCCGCAGAAGTGGCATTTCTCACATCCCTCAGAAAATTCTAAAAGGCAGCCGCAATCAGGGCATGATGACTGTAGCTTTCTGTTAGAATAGACATTCGTGATATCACTTTTCTTTGTCCTGTTGCCGTTTAGATATTCCAGCATTACCTTGGCAATGGCATCTGAACATGACTCGACCTTGTTTGGACCAACACCAAAAGATCTGCTGCACCTTATGCCGATAAGCTGCTTAATGATTGACTGAAAATCAATTCCGCATCTTAATGCCTGTGAGATCAGTCTGCCCACTGCCTCATTCTGCGAACCTTCACAACCGCCTGCTTTTCCCATACTGCAGAAGACCTCAAATGGTCTTCCATCCTCATCCTCATTTATTGTAACATATAGATCCCCGCAAAATGTCTGCATTTTGGTAGTAGTGCCTGATGTCTTTTTTGGCCTGGGGCGTGGTTTTATTGATGGAATATCGTAACTGATCTCTATCTTATTATCAATAACCATAGACTTCTTTCCATTTTCCCCTGACTTCTGACTTCTCCCGGCTTTTGACTTCTTCTGACTTTTGACTTCTGTTATAGTTAATACCTGTTCCTCTCTGCTCCCATCTCTATAGACTGTTATGCCCTTGCATCCATTATAAAATGCATATAGATATGCATCTCTTATATCCTCTACTGTGGCATTGTATGAAAGATTGATTGTCTTTGAAACAGCATTATCTGTATATTTCTGGAAGGCTGCCTGCATCTTTATATGCCATTCAGGTGAGATATCATGCGCTACTACAAATGTCTTTTTTATCCCATCAGGTATCTCTCTTATTCCCTGAATAGATGACCTTGCTCCTATATCTTTCATCAGTGATTCACTATAGAAACCCTTTTCTTTTGCTATCTTTTCAAAATATGGATTTACCTCAATTAATTCATCTCTGTCCATAACATTTTTTGTAAATGATAAGGCAAAGAGAGGTTCAATGCCGCTGGAACAACCAGCGATAATACTTAATGTGCCTGTAGGCGCGATAGTAGTGGTAGTAGAGTTTCTCAGATAAAATCCACCCTCTTTATCATATATGCTCCCCTTATAATTTGGGAATGTGCCTCTAACAGATGCGAGTGTTTGTGATGCCCTTTTTGATTCAATATTGATAAAACTCATTACCTCTTCAACCTTCTGAAGGGCATCATCAGAATTATATGGTATCCCTAATTGTATCAACATATCAGCAAATCCCATTACCCCCAAACCTATCTTTCTGTTTGACTTTGCCATCATTTCGATCTTTTCAATGGGATACCTGTTTACATCTATCACATTATCAAGAAAGTGGACAGCAGTATTTACCACCCTCCCCAGCTTACCAAAATCTATCCTGTTATTAGATACAAATTTAGATAGATTTATAGAGCCTAAATTGCATGGTTCATAAGGGAGCAATGGCTGTTCACCACATGGATTTGTAGCCTCTATCTCACCTATATGGGGCGTAGGATTGTTCATATTCAGTCTGTCAATGAATATTATCCCTGGATCCCCATTCTTCCATGCCATCTCTACTACCAGATCAAATACCTCTCTTGCCTTTAGTTTGTCAACCCTTTCTTTTGTCCTTGGATTAATAAGGTCATAATTCATATCCTGTTCAACTGCCTTCATAAAATTCTCAGTAACACCAACAGATATATTAAAGTTATTGAGAGAGTGATCATCCTGTTTACATTTTATAAATTGGAGGATATCAGGATGATCTACTCTGAGGATGCCCATATTAGCGCCTCTACGTGTCCCTCCCTGTTTGACTGCCTCTGTTGCAGAGTTAAATACCTTCATAAATGATATCGGACCGCTTGCGACCCCGCCTGTGGATTTTACCTTGTCATTCTGGGGTCTCAGTCTTGAAAAACTAAAACCGGTCCCTCCGCCGCTTTTATGTATAAGTGCTGTATTTTTGATAGCCTCAAAGATGCTATCCATAGAATCTTCAATTGGAAGGACAAAGCACGCTGACAACTGCTGTAATTCTCTTCCGGCATTCATAAGGGTAGGAGAGTTAGGGAGGAATTCTACTCTCTTCATAATACCATAAAACTCTTCCTCAATTTTTTCTATATCAGCATCTTTATTATATAAGAGATCACTCATAGATACATTTCTGGCAACCCGTCTAAACATCTCATCTGGTGTCTCTATGGGCTGACCTTTGTCATCTTTTGCAAGATATCTCTTTTCTAATACCAGAATAGCATTTGCAGAGAGATGATCTGTCATTTTATCTTTAGTTGTATTAGCAATTAACATTACTCCTCCTTTTTTATTATTTTATATCTCAGTATCTTACTTTTTAGTAACTATTCAGCTAATACAGAGTGAGAGGTGGAAAAGAGTTTATAGCGTCACCTTAGTGTTTAGCTCTTACTACTCATAGAGACCTAATCTGAAATGATGCTGCTGTATCTGAATAAACTTATTATAATCATACGCATTATAAAGTCTTTGGAACCCCTTGCTCTGTATTAGCTGAATAGTTACCCTTTTTATATTACAATGTCTAAGGGTTTGTCAAGAAAAAAATCACAATATGTAGCTATATGAAAAAAAAGCATACAATATCTTGTGGATATTTATGGTAATAACCTGTGTGTAAACAGTGGAAAATTTGTAGATATTTCCATCTATATTCTGTTGGTTATTGACAAATCATTTTGTTATTGGTAGATTAAAAAGGTGAAAATAATAGAATGAATAGTTAAAAGGAGGTGATATTATGGCTGTAAAATTACTAGTTCTGCCTTATGCAGAGGATGGTCTTGCACCATATATTAGTGCAAAGACCCTGGAGTTTCATTATGGCAAGCATCATAAGGCATACGTTAATAACCTGAATAAGATGATCAATGGAACAGAGATGGACAATGAAGAGTTAGAGACTATTATAAAAAAGAGTGCAGCTGATTCTTCAAAGACTGGAATCTTTAATAATGCCGCTCAGATATGGAATCATTCTTTTTACTGGCAGTGTATGAAACCTAACGGCGGCGGTAATCCTAATGGTGCTATAGCAGAAAAGATTAATGCTGTGTTTGGAAGTTTTGAAAAATTTAGTGAGCAATTCAGAAATGCTGGTTTTACTCAATTCGGAAGTGGCTGGGCATGGTTGGTTATGAATAATAACAACCAGTTGGAGATTATAAAGACCTCTAATGCAGATACCCCGATAGCAGATGGTTTAAAACCGCTCCTTACAGCAGATGTCTGGGAACATGCCTACTATCTGGATTATCAGAATAGGAGGGCTGATTATCTTACGGAATTTGTTGAACACCTAATTAATTGGGATTTTGTCAATTCCTGCCTCGGATAATAAACGTGTATGAAAACCACCCCTCACCCTTCCGAGGGTTAGGGTGAGGGAGTATTTTCATGCGTTTGTTGGTTAATAAAATAACAAGAAGATGAATATCCCATATCCACCTGTTAACATCATCCCTTCCAGCCTGCTTATTACATGTCCTGTCTTCATTATTGGTATTAATGCAAGGGAAAAGAGAACTACAGCAGGAAATTGAAATTTTAATAATTGAGGTTCTACTTTGAAGGGTTTTATCAGGCTGATAAGTCCCAGTATAAGAAAGATATTAAATATATTGCTTCCAATGATATTTCCAACACTAACATCAGACTTATCCCTGAATGATGCAATCATAGATGTTGCCATCTCAGGGAGAGATGTCCCTACAGCTACGAGAGTCAGTCCAATGATCAGTTCACTAACACCCATTGCCTTTGCCAATTTCACACCAGACGTTATCATCAGGTGTGCTCCAATTGTCAGGGCTATACAGCAGGCGCAAACAGAGAGAATATATTTAATGCGATTCTGTCTCTCTTTGATAGAGTCTTCAAACTTCTGATATTCATTCTGAATGGTATCTGGTTCTTTCAATGCCTTTGGATATATATATAATAGATATCCTATTATGCCTCCAAAAAGGACAAACCCGTCTATACGGTTAACCACTCCATCCCATGCCATTGCATATATAAGGATCGAGGCGCCAATCATAATACCCATCTCTTTTTTCAAAAGTCTCATCTCTACCTTCAGAGGTTTCACAATGGCTGACAGGCCTAATACGAGACCGATATTGGCAATAATGCTGCCCAAGATATTGCCCAATGCAATATCTTCATTGTTTTTAAAAGTGGCAATGAGGCTTACTACAAGCTCTGGTGCGGATGTGCCAAAGGCAACTACCGTAAGTCCTACTATAATAGCTCTAATGTGAAAAGACCTTGATAGCAGGACTGAACTCTTAATTAACCCTTCACCTGAAAGATAGAGTATGATAAGTCCTATGAAGAACAGGATTATATGAAACCATGTCTCATCTATCATACCAGAAAGTCACCCCTTGAGATATTAACGAAATCAGTTATAAGGGCGCGTACTTTATCAACATTGTCAATCAGATAATTTGCCTTTGTCATATGGTCTAATCCTACCTTAATTGTCCATGCCTTATTCAGGGTGGATGTCTCTTTGAAGATATCTTCATCTGTAATATCATCTCCAACGGCAAAGACAAACTCCCAGTGATCTTCCCTTGAAATCCAGTTACCTGCGATCCTTCCTTTATTAATAATAGCCGGCTTTATCTCAACAACCTTATTCCCTAATAAGACCTGCAATTCAGTATTAGCTACCATATTTTTCAGGATATCTGTCAATTCATTTGCCCTCAGATTGCCAAGCTCTGTTTCTACCTTACGATAATGCCAGACAAGGGAAAAGTCTTTTTCTTCAATCGTGCTTCCAGGTGTCCTTTCCATAAACTTATCAAATATAGGGATGAAATCATTCTTCCATTTATCTGAAAGCCTTGTGTCACAAAGTTTCCACTCCTGATAGGATATCTCTTTAACCCATGAGCCATGCTCTGCCACCATTGCTGCATTGGTATCATAAAACCATGAGTCAAGGGTATCCCTGTCCCTTCCGCTAATGATTACTACTATATTGGAAGGGTCGGCTGTAAGTTCCTTTATCATTGATATCAATTCTTTATCAGGTCGGGCATCATAAAAATTTCTTGCAAGTTTAACTAGAGTCCCGTCGTAGTCAAAGAACAGCAGTCTTTTGCTGCTGTTACCATATTCTTTAAGACATGCTCTCCTTGCATTGCCAATCAATTTTCTGGTTATGAAACTATTCATATATTGTTCTACCTGATCTAAATGTGTTAAAAAGTCCTCTGTCCAGCGAAAAATATCATATTTTTTCAGTCTTGGGTACATCTTTTCGTTAGCCTTCCTCGTATCGCTTATCTTCTGATTTAGTGCACAATTGATTGCCTCAGCAATCTGACTAATGTCATGGGGATTTACGATAATTGCCTCAGTCAGCTCTGAGGCAGCTCCTGCCTCTTCGCTTAATATTAATTTGCCTGCATCATTAATATGGGTTGCAAGATACTCTTTTGATACAAGATTCATTCCATCCCTGAGAGGGGTAATAAGAGCCACTTCTGATGCTAGATACATGGCAGCCAGTTTTGAGAATGGAAAAGATTGATATAAATAATGGATGGGAAGCCAGCTTGGAGTCCCGAATTTTCCATTAATAGCCCCTACTAACTGTTCCACTTCTAACTTTAATGTCTTATACACAGGGACATTTATACGAGAAGGCACACATATCTGGATAAATATCACCTTGTCATGCCATTCTGGGTTACGGCTCAGAAAACAATCAATTGCTTTAAGATGGTTTGGTATCCCTTTTGTATAGTCAAGTCTATCAACAGAGATTATCAGTCTGCAATTTCCTGTCTTTTGAAGCAGTTTTTTAGCTTCTCTCTGAATCACTTCACTCTTTGCCTGTGCCTCAAACTTTGGGAGATCAATGCCCATTGGAAATGTCTCTGCCGATATTATCCTGTTATCAAACTTTATCTTTCCAATATGATGTTCAATCCCGAGTATCTTGGATACACTTATTAAAAAATGGAGTGTATAGTTAAAGGTATGAAAGCCTATCAGATCAGCCCCTAATAATCCTTCTATGATATCTTTGCGCCATGGAAGATATCTGAATATCTCAAATGAAGGAAATGGAATATGCAGAAAAAAACCTATAGATAGGTCAGGAAACTTATTTCTAAGGAGCATGGGCAGGAGCATAAGATGGTAATCATGGATCCAGACCTGATCAAACTGACCTGATAACCCTACAATCCTTTTTGCAAACCTTTCATTTACCTCCTTATAGATAAGCCACTCAGAGTGTATGAATCTTGAATACTCAGGAAAATAGTGAAAAAGCGGCCAGATGGTCTGATTGCTGAATCCATTATAATATCCCTCTATCTCTGCACGGGATAGAAAAATAGGTTCACAGTTGTATCTTTTCCTGATAGTATTCTTTAGGCTCTTCTCTGCTTTATCATCCTTAGGATAATAGCCGGGCCATCCAACCCATGTAACTCCCTCCTTTTTTTGATATGAAGAAAGGCCTGTTGCAACTCCACCCTCACTCTGAGTAAATGTCAACTTATCATCAACCCGTCTGATATTTACAGGAAGCCTATTTGAAACAATAAGAATACGCTTCTTTTTATTTGTATAATTTTCTTTGCCAATCATATAATTGTTTTCCTCCTCGCCTGACCCTCTCTCCTCGCCCTAACCTCATAGAAGAGGTTATTGTTAGGGAAGAGAGTTAAGATGAAGATGGTGTTAATAAAAAGGCAGTTATATTGGAAGCATAAAGTATTTAATTTTCAACATACTACCATAAGACAGTTAAAATATCAACATCAAGGGAGGGGAATCAGCGATTCCGCAACTTAATTTTTTGTAATTATTCAGCATATACAAGTTTTTTTATACGAATAAAATTGAGCTAAGGACAGAAAATATCAATGATTTAGTCCGACCCCCTCTCACCCTAACCCCCTCTCCCATAAGGGGAGAGGGGATAAAGGGGTTAAGTTTTCATGACATTAGAGTCATGAATGTTTAGTTGCGGAATTGCTGGTGGTTACCGTATTGTCTTGAATATAAATCATCTTCTGATTTATAATATATCTTGTAACTATTCAGCTAATACAGAGCAAGGGATTCCAAAGACTTTATAATGCGTATGATTATAATAAGTTTATTAAGACACAACAGCATCATTTTAGCTCAGGTCTATATGAGTAGTGAGAGCTAAACACTAAGGCGACGCTATAAACTCTTTTCCACCCCTCACTCTGTATTAGCTGAATAGGCTCTTATATCAGACTTAGCCAAGGCACAATCTCCTCAAAGGAGAGGAGTAGGGGATGATTTGGCTGTAATAACACTGTTTAAATATAACAAATAGAGGAGGTGTTACATTATGACAAACGAAGAAGAAAGAAGTTTTACGGTTAGAGACAAAAGGATAAAGATAGATGAAGAGCAGTCAGAGAAACATATAAAGGATGAGGCAGCAGTCTCAAAGAAAAAGGATTCTGCTCCAGAGGTTGATGAGACCCATGAGAACAGAGAAAAACCACCCCACCCTGTTACTTTTTCAGGTTTTATTATCTCTCTGGCGACATCTGCATTGATCTATTTAGGAGAAGAGGAAAACCCTGCTACTAAAAGGAGAGATATCAATCTGCCTCAGGCCAAAGAGATGGTTGATATTATTGAGGTGTTAGAAAAAAAGACAAAAGGAAACTTAACCTCTGAGGAAGAGAATCTGTTAAGAAATCTCTTGTTTACATTAAGGATGAAATATGTTGAGAGGTCAAAAGACTAAAGGAATCTGCTGTCTGTTACTTAAAGCTGAGGGTTATTATTAGATGGAGTCATCCTTGAAAAAAAAAGGATGGTTAATTCTATTCTCTTTGATTGTCGTTATCTCCACTGGGATATCTATTCTGTTTTATATATACAGGGAGAGGATAGAGGAGAAAATAAAAGAGATAGCAGTCTCCCGTATAGAGGAAAGTCTGGGTATAAAGGCAGAGATTAATGATCTCTCCATTAGATTATTTCCGGCATCTTTTGAGGTAGATAACCTGTTGCTGGAGAGGAAAACAGATGAGATAGAGTCATCTATAAAGATTAGAAATGCCAGGGTTTACTTCAGTCTGTGGTCTCTCATTACTGAGATTTTCTTTGTAAAAGAGATTATAATTAATGACCCCGAAGTCTCAATAGAGATAAAGAATAAAACAAATGACTTCAGGGATATCATTCAGGCACTTCCATATAATATAAGATCAAAGGGAAAAACTCCAACCCCTGTAATAGTCAGAAAATTATTGATAAGAAATGCTGCAATTGGATACTCTTATTCTGATTCAATCATCAGAACAGATATTACCGGGATGAATGCAGAGGTCACTCCTGACCTTAGAATGAAAAATTTTCGAATCTCTTTTTCTATAGAAAAAATCATATTAAATAATGAGAATATATCACAAGAATTAAGTAAGATTGACGGCAGGATTAAGGTTGGAGAGAATCGTATAGATATAAAAAGACTCAGGGTAGATTCTAAAGATATCACCCTTGATATAAAAGGAAGCATTAATAATCTTGATGACCCTTATCTGGATCTACTGATAGATTCAAATATAGAATTAGAATCAGTCAGTCCTGTCTTTGCTTATCTGACAGGATTGCCCATGAGTATAAATGATATCAAGGGGTCTGCAGAGATTAAGGGGGCAATATCAGGAAGACTTAAAGATATTAGTGGAAAGGGTAGATTATCAATAAGAGATATCTTCTTTGAAAAATCAAGAGTAGGTAATATCTCTTCAGAGTTTTCGTATCAGGATGGGGTTGTGACCATATCTGATCTATCCGGCAATCTTCTCAAAGGAGAGATGTCAGGAGATCTGACAATATCACTTTTAGAACTTCCGCCTCTGTTTAATGCTTCACTCGAATTTAAAGAGATTACCCCATATCTAATAGAGAGATATCTCCCATTTGACCTGCCTCTTTTAACTGATGCTGAAGTCAGTGGAAAGGTAAAATTTACAGGCAGGGGTCTGCAAAGAGATAGATTCTCAGGAACAGGGGAGGTAAACATTACTTATGGAGGGCATGATAGGCATGATACAAATGATTCAGTCAACCCCATATTCTCTGTTATAAAAAGGACAGACTTAAAATTTGAGTTCAAGGGTTCTCATTTCAGATTATATGACACAGATATAATAACAGAAAAGTCATCTCTTAGTCTGGATGGGAGAATAGATATAAATGGAGACCTTGATCTATCTATTCAGATTGAGAGTGACGATATAAGAGAGATTGCAGGTTTAGCAGGTTATAAAAAAATAGAAGGGGGAATTATTCTATCAGGTGTTCTGACAGGCAATTATTTAAATCCTGTCTTTCATGGTGAGATCACATCAAATGATACAAGGATAAAGGGAAAGAGAATCGGTTCTTTATATTCAGAGATAGATTTAAAGGATAGAGAGGTCATGTTTAAAAAGGCACAACTTAAAAAGGATGATTCTATCTATGAGTTCAGCGGCAATATCTCCTTCAAAGATAAAGACAAAGAATCGCTATCCCTCAACAATCCCTATTTTAATGTAAAGATTAAGGTTAAACATGGTATCCCCAATAATGTTATTTCTTTATTTTATAAAGAGATATCACTCTATACATTTGCAGATGGAAAACTCTCTTACAGAGGTAATAAAGATAAGTTTACAGTTAAAGGAGACCTTGTTCTAAAGGATGGTTCTATATATGGTCAGATGTTTGACAATGGAAGGGTTATATTGGAGATAGATAAAAAAAGGATACTATTCTCTGATGCTGCGATATATAATGGGGATAGCAGTTGGGAAGGAAATGGCTGGATAAGTTTTGACGGACATTTTAATTCACATATCTATACATCTGATAATGCCTATTTAGAGGATATTACCCATATAAATAATCTCCTGCCCCGATTAAAAGGCAAGATATCCGGAATAATAAAGGGAAAAGGAAGACTTAAAAATCCTGATATCAGCCTTGCAATGACCATCCATAATATTGGATATTCTGATAGAGAGTTAGGACAGGGAATTATGAAGGTCAATTTAACAGATAAAAAGGCAAAGGTCAATCTTTCAATAAATGGTGAGATAATTGCTGCTGGCAATATCGATCTTACACATGATTATCCATTTGCAGGAGAGATAAAATTATCAGAGCTTCAGTTAAATCCATTTATAGACTATCTCAGGATCAAACCCTCACTCATTAACTCTGCATATACAACAGGGAGGATCAAGGTTGATGGTCATCTATCCCCTGTAAAGGATATAACCATATCTGTCTCCCTCTCAAAACTCTTCATTGATATCAGCGGATATGAGATATCAAATGATGGGGATATAGTATTTGTATGGAAAGAGGGAGATATAAAGATAGACTCATTTCCCCTGAAAGGTAAAGGTACTGCCTTAACTGTTAGAGGAAAGTTAAGACCTTTTGAGAAATATGAGCTCATTCTGAATGGAGAGGCGGACCTTAATCTCTTGGATGTTCTGTCTGAAGAGATAATGTATGGAAAGGGGAAGACATATCTCTCTCTGAAAATATCTGACCGATGGGATGATCCAGAGATAAGGGGAGGAATAACATTAGAAAATGGTATAATTACAAGCAAGAGTTTAAACCAGAAGATAATGATTAATTCTCTTAACCTCTTCTTTAATGAACGACATATCATTTTAGATTCCTTTGACGGCAGAATGGGAAGGGGAAACTTAAGGGCTGCAGGCAGAATTGACGTAAAAAATTTTGAAATAGAACACTATCAACTCCTTTTAGAGACCTTTGATACAAGGATTAGTATATTTGAAGGTCTTAGCGCACTCTTTGATGGTTCTTTTATCTTTGAGGGAGATAAAAAAGAAAGAAAGTTAAACGGAGAGGTTTTTATCAACAGTGCATCATATAATAAAAGGGTTGAATGGGGAAATTGGATCCTTGAGTTTTTAACAGCAGATAAGGACAGAAGGAGTGAACTGCCACCCTTAATAGCAGACATCCCCTTAAATATCAATATAACTGGAAAGGAAAATATCTGGATAAATAATAACCTTGCCAAAATACCGTTAGAGATTGATCTATTTGTAAAAGGGATGATAGACAACCCATTAATATTGGGGAGAATAGAGGCGAGAGAGGGAACGATATTCTTTCGCAGAAATGAATTTAAACTTATCTCAGGCAGCATAGACTTTATCAATCCAGAAAAGACAGAGGCTATAATAGATGTAGTGGCCAGGACTACAATAAAGAGATACGCCATAGAACTTGGTCTCACAGGAAAAAAGGATAAATTTGACCTGACCCTGACATCTGATCCATATTTAAGCAAGACCGATATACTGGCATTATTGACTGTTGGTATAACGGCAGATGAGATAGCCAAGACATCCACAGAGGTAGGAGCGACTGAAGCAGTAACACTCATAACAGGAGAGATTCAGGATGCTATAGAGAGAAAGATAGAAGACCTTACAGGTTTTGACAGGTTTCAGGTCGCTCCTTCTTATTCAGGTTCAAAGGGAAGCGCAAGTCCACGTTTGACTGTGGGGAAGAGATTACTGGAAGATAAATTATTTGTAATCTATTCTACTGGTTTTGATCCTGAAGATGAACCATTGATCCAGTTAGAATATACGCTCAAAAAGAATATCTTCCTCCTCGGAGAGAGAGACGAACGTGGAAGATTGGGAAGTGAAGTGAAGTTTAGATTTGAGTTTAGATAGGACGTTAATTTATATATGTATCAATAGATTTGAACTTTATTAAGGAACTTATATTATTATCAAGTGAAGGAAACTTTTTCTTGACAATGTCTTCCACATAATATAAAAAATACAGAACAGGTTAACTCAAATCTATAGTGCACAGGAGTTTGAAAATTCAAGCAAGATAAATCATAAATTAATAATTGTAATTTGTAACTTATTTAATTGATAAGGGGGATATATGGAATTTACATTTACAGAGGAGCAGAAGATGCTCCGTGACATGGCAAAAAAATTTGTTGACAAAGAGGTTAAGCCAATTGCAAAGGAGATAGATATCAAACATAAGTTTCCAAAGAATGTGATAGAAAAGGCTGCAAAATTAGGGTTATATGGAATCCCATTTCCTGAGAAATATGGCGGTGCTGGCTTTGGAGAGACAGGTTACTGCATACTTATGGAAGAGCTGTCCCGTGCATGTGCATCTACTACAGTTACTATAGGCGCTCATGTTGGGCTGTCATGTATGTCTATATATCTTGGAGGCAGTGAAGAACAGAAAGAGAAATATTTAACTCCTATGATAGAAGGTAAAAAACTTGGCGCATACGCTCTTACTGAGCCTCAGGCGGGTTCAGACGCAGCCAATATTCAGATGTCAGCCGTTTTAGATGGGGATGATTATATCTTGAACGGGACAAAGCTCTGGATTACTAATGGAGATATGGCAGATGTCGTTGTGGTATATGCTGTTACTGATAAAGCACTTAAGGCACATGGTGGAATTACTGCATTTATTGTAGATACTGACACAGATGGATTTACTGCTCATCGCCTTGAAGATAAGATGGGTCTCCATGGTTCAAGCACAGCAGAGCTTGTGTTTCAGGATGTAAGGGTTCCAAAAGAAAATGTACTTGGAGAGATAGGCAAGGGATTTGTTATTGCCATGAAGACATTGGATATATCAAGATTGAGTCTTGCATCAGGTTGTGTGGGGGCATCAAAGGAATTGATAAATATGTCAACAGAGTTTGCCAGAAACAGGGTGGCATTTGGAAAGCCAATAGCAGGGTTTCAGGCAATTCAGTGGATGATAGCAGAGATGACAGCAGAGGTATATCAGATGGAGAGCATTGTATATAGAACTGCGTGGATGTGTGATCAGAAGATGAATTTCACAAGAGAATCTGCAATATGCAAGATGTTTTGCACTGAGGCATTGAATAGGATTGCGGATAAAGCTGTTCAGATACATGGAGGGATGGGGTATATGGGAGAATACCCTGTGGAACGTTTCTATCGTGATGCAAGAATTAACAGGATATTTGAAGGGACAAATGAGATACAGAGACTTGTAATTGCAGAAGATGTGTCAAAAAAAGGAGGTTATTAGTACCCAATCAGATATCCAACACCTCATTCCCAAGCTCATGCTTGGGAATGTAATTATAATTATCAGAGAAACTCCTGCTTCTCATTGTTTCTTTATTTCTGCACCATGTACCCTGACAACTGCGCCCTTCTACCCTCTGTACTCTAAACTATCACAAAGCATTAAATATACTCTAATGCTCCAGTATCAATATATGATTTTTCCAAAAACCCTATGATCTCAAAGAGAAATGGATGTTCCTTACTGTTAACAGGGGCAGTAAACTCAAATCCAACAGCATACATAGAACTCCAGTGATAGATCCATATACGTTCAGCTTCCAATACCTCCGTCCTTTCAATCCCATTTATATCTGCAAACTCTATAAATATCCATACTGGTTCTGGAGTTATTATCTCCTTACAATAAACCCTGATTCCAACTCTGCTGCAATCGGCTACGTACGCTGCAAAACTCTTTGAACCATCCCTTAACACAATAGATGCCATAGCATTAATAGGCAGCCTCATATTTTTTCTTCTGTTTTCCATGAAGAATATCCCTCCCCATAAAGTAAAAACCCTGTCCACCGAAAAAAGGCTGACAGGGCGTCTTTTGCTTCCATTTCGACAGTATACTCAGTCATATTTATTTTATTGATAAACTTAGACCAGATACTTTGCGCCTCTGAGCTTTCGCCAAGAGTTGCCCTTTCGATGGACTCTTTTAACTTAGGGTCTGTAAAAAAATAACTATCACATTTTGCATCTCATCTTCAGTCCATCTTTGTCCGATGCAGCCATCACGAAATCCTCAAAATAGTTCACTATTCCTACGCTTTAGTAATGGTTCTATCGGAACAAACCTGACCTAAATCTGAGTGCACAATGTAACACTTATTTTTTTCAGACCCTTAATCTATTTAATAAATATACCACTCATTCAATTTTTTGTCAAAAAATTACAATTTCAGACACTCTATAAGTGATGACTTATATTATCCCTTTGTCTTATCACTTCATACAAGACTATACCTACTGCAACAGAGACATTTAATGATGAGATCTTTCCTTTAAGCGGGATAGATATCCGTTCATCACATTTATCAAGAACAAGTCTGCGGATACCCTTTCCTTCATTGCCTGATACAATTGCTAAAGGTCTTTTATAATCAGTGGTTGTATAAGATGTTTGAGAAGTAATATCCATTCCATATATCCATATACCCTTACCCTTTAACATATCAATGGTATTGGCTATATTAACAACCCGTGAGATTTTTATATGCTCCACTGCCCCAGCAGATGTCTTTACCGTAATATTTGTAATACCAGGGCACCGTCTCTCAGGGATAATAATACCATGGACACCAACGGCATCTGATGTCCTGATAATTGCCCCTATATTTCCCGGATCTTCAATATTATCAAGTATCAGAATAAAAGGCTCTTCATCTCTTTCCTTTGCTGCCCTGAGAATATCATCAATGGAAGAGAATATCTTCTTAGAGACAATCCCTATTACTCCCTGATGTTTTGATGAACCTGCTATCCTATTCAATACCTGACGGTTCTCAAAATATAAAGGGATATATTGTCTCTTTGTCAGATCAACAATCTCATTAACTGCCCTGTCCTTTCTTCCCTTTAATATATATATCTTATTAAATGTCCTATCTTTTGATCTCAGTGATTCAAGTATTGGATTTATGCCGTATATAATATCGTTCTTCTTCATAAAATATATCCACACATTCTGTCATAAAGAAAAATGACAGAATCCGGACCCTGAAGATTAAAAAGTTAAACTTATCCTATCCTCCCATATCAATTTGCCACTTTGCGATATCTTTTCCCTTGAGAAGGTATACTTTCCAGATTTCTCTACAAATCCTCTGACCCATGCAGTGCTCAGATCAATCATTAACTCTGCAGGTACATTAACCTCAAGCCAGTATGGGGCATGGATCATAAGGTCTCTCTGAATGACTATGGATTTATCACTCTGACTGACTGTAGCAGAGCAATGATCGCATGGCATACCTTCAAGGAGATATTTATATAACATCTCATTTAAAGACTCAATTGAATCAAATATGGTCTTTTTCTCTTTTAATAGTCTTTGAGCCAGTTCACCTCCATGCTGCTGAGAGCTATTAAGGATTAAGTCTCTCCCTTCTTTGCCAAATTGTAGATTAATAGCATTTGATACTGCTGCCTCACTCATTACAACCTTACCAAGTCTGTCACTAATCCATCCATGGATTGGGGCATCTCCTATCTGCTGTTCAAGTGGTGCATCAGAAGTTCTATAGCCATATTTCTCCCTTGTATCTTCTATTACAGATTTAGCTTTCTCTCCCCATTTATCTACTGCATCATTAACAACCCTATTTTCTCTATCATTCACAAGAGCGATCCTGTTATACATTATATAATGAATTGGTCCCAAGAAAAGACTCATCCTTTTCTCCTTTCAGTTACGAGATTAATGACTTTGAGTTGCAACTATTCAGTTGTTACAGGGTGAGGGGGAAAAAGAGTTTATAGCGTCACATTAGCGATTAGGTCTCACTACTCATAGAGACCTGATCTGAAATGATGCTGTTGTATCTTAATAAACTTATTATAATCATACGCATTATAAACTCTTTGGAACCCTTGCTCTGTAACAACTGAATAGTTACTTTGAGTTTAATTCTTATCTTTTCTGAATTTTTTATAAAGCTCTTCACCCACACACTTCTCTGCCATATTACACCATTCTATACATGAATTCTCTGACTTTCGTGAGACAATCGTCCCGCACTTGCTGCACTCCCTTATCAACTCATCAGACCATATCTCTACCTCTTCTCCACATTCAGGGCAATTATGATATTCTGGAACAGACTGCCTTAAAGATTTAGAACCCGGACATTCGTCAATAACCATCTTTTATCTCCTTTCTTCTTCTGCCTGATTTAAAGAGATAAGCAGTTTATCTAAAGGAACTCCATGTCTCTTTGCAGCCTCCTTTATAGAAAATGCCCCTCCGCAGCACGCATCAATAGAATAGCCTTTAAAGACATGCAGGGCATCAGGATGTTCTTTTATGACATCATTTATAACCATATCTTCTTTTATAATAGACTTCATTTTTTCCCTCCTCCTTTTTTTATTATGAAAATCCCCCCTGCCCCCCTTTGCTAAAGGGGGAGTACAAGTTCCCCTTTAGCAAAGGGGGGTTAATTTTCATCCTCGGGGGTGAACAACTCGTTC
>JBHHUU010000028.1:0-18148 GCA_046753905.1 Nitrospirota bacterium
TACCATATTAGGCTCTGTCATCAGGAATGAAGGATTTGATGTACAGGTGCTTGATGTAGACGCAATAGAGAAAGGGATAAATATCAATTTTAGTGATGAATATAGACAACTTGAGCTATACAGAGAGGGTTTGAGCAATATAGAACATAAGGCGTGGAGAGATGTTGTTGATGTCTTAAATGAGTTCAGACCTGATGTTATCGGGATTACTGCAATGACGATGAAATTTGGCTCAGCAGTAAGATTGGCTGAGATATGTAAGAAATGGGATAAGGAGTCTGTTGTGGTAATTGGCGGTCCTCATCCGAGCGCTATGCCTGACCATATTTTCAGGTCTCCATTTGTAGATTTTGCTATCAGAGGTGAAGGAGAGGTCTCTTTGGTTAAGTTCTTGAAGATGTTAAATAATGGAGGTGATAAATTCTCAGGGATCATGGGATTATCTTACAAAAACGATAATGAAATTATCCATAATCAATTACCAGAACCTATTAAAGACCTTAACACCCTTCCTTTTCCGGGCAGAGATATATTGATGTATCAAAAAAACTATACATCTGAAGATATGGGAGTAATAATGACGTCTCGGGGATGTCCTTTTAAATGTTCATATTGTTTTCATATGTGGGGAAAGGGTGTTAGATATAGGTCTGTTGAGAATGTAATAGAAGAGATAAAGTGGGTTAAAGAGAGATATAGGACAGTTCAATTTACATTTAAGGACGATTCTTTTACGATTAACAGAAAATTTGTAATATCCCTTTGCGATTCATTGATAAAGGAAGGTCTGAAGATAAACTGGGAGTGCACAACCAGGGCTGACCTGATAGATGATCCACTCATTGAGAAGATGATGGAGGCAGGATGCAATATCATTAAAATTGGTGTTGAATCAGGGAGTGCAAGGATACTTAAAGAGATGGATAAAGGAGAAGATCTTGAAGATATCAAAAGAGCTGCTGATATATTGAATAGGCATGGGATGTTCTGGAGTGCATATTTTATGATGGGACTCCCTGCTGAGACAGAAGATGATATTATTGCGACTTATAGGTTTATGAAGGAGTTAAATCCCTATTACGCAGGAATTGGTGTATATGCTGCAAATCCAAATACTAAACTCTTTAATGAAGGTGTTAGATTGGGACTCATAGACGAGAAGATAGACATTGACCATTTCTTTAAAAAAAATGCAAAGGACTATTTTTTTAAAGACCCTTCTAAGAGGATGTTAAATCTTGGTCCAGAAGAATTTACAAAGATTACATCATTTATGATGAAGGAATTTCACAGACATAATACAGGGATAAGAAATATAATAAGGAGAGGGCTGGCACGAAGAAAGACCTATTTAAAAGATCCACCTCTCCTGGTAAAAGACTGTAGAAAGGCATTAAGATGGGTATTTCATAATTAAAGGGGGTGATAATATGTCAGAAGATGAATTAAAAGATGGGACAAATAGTATATATAATCTATTTAAAAGGATATTTGATATTATCTTATCTTTTATTGGCATTATCTTCTCGTCTCCATTATGGATAATAATATCTCTTTTAATTGTTATAGATGATGGGTTTCCTATATTCTATCTGCAAAAGAGGATTGGCAAAGGTGGAAGTGTATTCAATATCTTGAAATTTCGCTCTATGGTAAAGGATGCAGAAAGTTATTCAGGAGTAGTATGGGCAGTAGAGAACGATCCACGGGTAACAAAGGTAGGGAGGATATTGCGTGCCACTGCAATGGATGAGTTACCACAGTTGATAAATATCTTAATGGGGGATATAAGTTTTGTTGGACCAAGGTCAGAGAGACCTGAACTGGTTAAAGAGTTTATAAATATGATACCTAATTTTCATATCAGACACCTTATACGGCCTGGTCTTACTGGTGTGGCACAGGTTTATGGCAGATATGATACCCCTCCCAGGAACAAACTCAGGTATGATCTCCTGTATATTAAGAATATGAGCTTTCTCTTGGATCTAAAGCTCATCATCCTATCCTTCTGGATTACCTTCAGGGGCAAATGGGAGAGCAGAGAGGATAAGGTATGAGTAGATAAAAAGACTATCTCGTTCTCTGAACATGTAAAAGAGTTTACTATTCAGGTGGGGGTGAATAATTCTAATAAGGTTAAAAGAATCTATTATGGGCTGGACTGGGAGTTGATTACAAGTCGTAATAGATTTAATTGCATTTTTTCGAGTTAATATGGGGATGTAAAAGAATAAAAAGAATAAAGAAATTTGAATTTTGTTTTTTAAATGTTGGGTTAGACATTGATTTCTATTGAGAATATCCGAGATTTCATACAAAATGATAACTATGAGTTTTATACCCATGCTATTACTGAGGCTAAAAAGGATGGAATTGAACCAGAAGATGTTGTATATGTGTTACTATCTGGTAAAATTATTGAAAGATATCCCAAGAGATACAGGGTCTTAATCTATGGTAGAATGTTAAATGGATTGCCATTGCATGTAGTCTGTGATTATTCAGACGGAGATATAATGTATATTCCTACAGTTTATATTCCATCTAATAAAGAATGGACAAACAATTATCAACTCCGAAAAAAGGGAGGAAAAAGATAATGTCTAAAGGGAGAATGTGTCCAGAATGTAAGGGTGTTGTAAAACCAGGACAGACAGAACTAATTTACGAATTGTCGGGTATTAAAATAACTGTAAAGAATGTTACTGCCAATGTTTGTGGTAAGTGTGGTCAATCTTTTATCTCTAGACGGGTAGCTGAGGATGTCAATCGTTTAGTAAATAGAGTAGTGGAAGATATTAACAGTTTTATTAAAACCCAACCTCAGATTGGTAGAAGAACCAAAGAAGTTGCTATTGCTGTATAGTGTAAGAGAAATAGATAATGTCAAAAATTTTTACATTTTGATTTGTCATTTTTATCTTTGATATTTAATCTTTAATCTTTTTCAATTTCTTTATATCCAGTATAAACTTTCAATTTCCTAAGCATTTAAATATCTTGAGCAAAAACATCAAAAGGGATATAAAAACAATCCTGTACAAAAAGAAGAGTTTAGTCCCGAGCATGAAAATTAACCTCCCTCTAACAAAGGGAAACTTATACTCCCCTTTTTACTCTCTCATGCAGCCAGATTTTTATCAATGCGCCGCGGTCTACACCTAAGATTAGTCAAAGTAAGAATATGATTTTTTGACAACCACCGAAGATTAATATATTATTGGATGTTTTGTATGAATATCAAGGCATAATATGAAATATTATTACAGGAAGCTACAGCAAGATATTTATCCATGGTTAGATAAACCTGATATTATAGTAATCCTGGGTGCAAGGCAGGTAGGTAAGAGTTCGCTCCTTAATCTCCTGGCAGAAGACATTAAACGGAAATTGGATGATTCAAGGAATATCATGATATTTAATCTGGAAGATAGCGAGACCCTCTCTGCCCTCAATCGTAATCCAAAGTATTTCAAAGAATACCTAATGTTTGCAGGTGCAAATCCTCAAAAGCCTTCGATAGTAATGATAGACGAGATTCAATATCTTGATGACCCATCACATTTCCTAAAATATATTGCAGACATGGAACCTTCTATCAAACTTATCATCACAGGGTCTACTTCCATCAAGATAAAAAAATTTAAAGATGGACTTACCGGGAGAAAAAAGGTCTTTTATTTATTTCCCCTGAACTTCTGGGAGTTTTTGTTATTCAAAAACAGGGAAAATCTTCATCCTGTAGTAGAGGAGTTTACCCTTAAGAATATCATTACTAACAGGATAGCCGTAGATATTCAAAGGATAATTCCTTTCAAGGATGGGTTGGAGGGATTATTTGAGGAATACATATTATATGGTGGGTATCCCAAGGTGGTTCTTGCAAGAGCCAGAGAAGAGAAATTACAGGAGTTAAAAGAACTATTTGAGACCTATGAATTGAAAGATGTAAATATCCTTTTTAATGTAGAGAATGTGAAAGGATTTAGGAATCTGTTTAAACTCCTGTCAGGTAATATTGGCGGATTATTGAATGTGAATGAGATAGCAAATAATCTGGGAATGGGGAGAGATACAGTGAGACGCTATCTTGGGGTGCTTGAAAATTCTTTTATTATCCATCTCCTCCCCCCTTTTCATACCAATATTCGTAAGGAACTTATTAGGATGCCTAAGATATTCTTCATGGATACAGGTTTGAGAAACTTTGCAGTGAGAAACTTTACTGAAATTAACTTTCGGCCTGACAGAGGAGGGTTGTTTGAAAATGCTATATTCGTGGAGTTATACAAAAACCTTGGGATTATAGATCAGCTATTTTTCTGGAGGACTCTCTCCAGAAATGAAGTGGATTTTATCCTCACCAGTGAGGATAAAATCGCCATTGAGGCAAAATGCTCTTACGATAATCAACTGCGTATACCTGCCGGACTCAAGGCATTTGGTAAAATATATCCTGAGTTTGAATCTGTGGTTGTTACCCTGACTCAATTTGCCTGTAAAGAGAAGACAATTTATCTTTCTGCATGGATGGTTTAAAAAACTTTTTCTCTTATTAAAATTTATCACATTACCCTAAACACGAAAATCATTGTTGAAGTTTGCCTATGATAATGATTCGATCTTCAACAGGGAAAGGTGCTTGAATTTCAAGACGGTTCTTATCCACCCATATCTCTTTTGCTGTCTCTCAAAGTCAATCCCGTGTTTTGCCCTGTTTGCCTTGCTCTTCTCGATATCCCACTCAAACTTCATTACTTAATTATACACAACAGATGATCCTTTACGTTTACGTAATTATAAGACTATAAAATTGCCAAAATTTCTAACACCTATTACGTCTTTATATCGTTTCCCTATAATGCACGACAATAAAACAACTTACTCATATCTATAAAAGCCTGTTTAAGCAATCTGCTAATATGTAGGGGCTATCTCATGCTTCGATGCTATCTGATTTATTGTCTCTTCTTCTCTTATTGCCTCTAATACTACTTACTTTAAAGTTTGGACTGTATTTTTTAACAAGCCCTTACTATTCTTTTTGCCATCTTTGCTCTAACCTCATGTAGGGACGGTTCGCGAACCATCACTGACTTTATCCCATTGAAGCATGCTTTCTGCTATGTTTAAAACGAGCTCTTGCAAAAAAAAATCAGACTGATTTTTTCAGTCCATACTATAGAAAATCCCCCTGCCCCCCCCTTTGCTAAAGGGGGAGTACAAGTATCCCCCTTTGTTAGAGGGAAGTTAATTCGGGGGTGAACAACTCGTTCATGAATGTTTACTTGTTTAGTAAAGGTGGCTGGTCTGATAGTATCTCGGTTATTGCCGATTTAAGAAAATTAAAGTTATTGGTGAGATAATATTTACGCATATCATACTCTAATATAGAGCCAAGTTTTACTTTATAATCCATTAGCGGAAGGGAGTCTATCTCTTTGAGGAGAGCTTTAAGTTTACCTATGGAATGGCTTCTTAAATCACCCCCCCTTTTAAATAAGAACTCTATATCAAAGAGGTCTCTTATCTCCTTTCTATTTAAGAAGGCATCTATCTTTAACTTCATCATATTTGTTAAGGAGACTGCCCTTAAAAGGACTTGTATGTTTGAATGTCTGCTGTATGCTATTACCTGTTCTGTCTTTACTCTCTTTTTTTCTTTTCTTATCTCTATCTTTAAGCTGCTGGGATAATCTTTTGACCTTATCTCTAAAACCATTGTGTAATATTTGTATGCCGAATCTTTTATTGTATAAATCTTTGAAAGGTATTCATTTAGCTTTATGAATAATCCCTTTCTATCAATATCTGTGGTTATCCAGAAGTCCAAATCCACAGAATATCTGTTCAGACCAAAACATAACCTCAACATTGTACCTCCTGCAAATACAAGATGAGAGAGGAGTTTCTTACTATTTAATCTATCCAGCACCTCTATCTCAAACTGTTCCTGTTTTATTAAATCCTGCATAGCCTTTTTATAATCCTTTGTGTTTTTGGAGGGAAAATTTTTACTATTTCTTCTATTTTATCTCTTTCTAACTTATCTATATTAAGTGAATTAATATCTATACTATATCTGCCGAGAGAATATAGATAGATAGAGTCTATAAATGCCTTTTCTTTAGAGGCAATAAATATATCTCTATCTTTTATAAAATGAGAGTAATATCTTTTATCAAGTTTATAATAATTAAATCTCTTTAATCTGATATTATAACTAATAGAATGTCTTATGCAGGCAGATTCAAAGATGCCTCTCTGAACCTGTGTTGTAACCTCATATAGAGAAAGGGCAGTCATAAAAGAAATATAGGAAGGTACTTGTAGAAAGTTGGATATCCTTAATATATCTTCTTTTGAGGAATGTTCCCATCTTTCATCGAGAATATAAAAATTACGTTTTAATCTTATAAATATTCCTTCCTTGACATAGCGGCTGCATAGGACACTCGCTGATTCCTGCCTGATACCAAAGATATCAGCAAGGTCATTTACGGTAAAAGTAGGTACTTCTCTTAGTCTTTTTATCTTAGAATAGGTTATCATAAGGATACATTCTTAACAATTATGTTAACTATATATCCCTGACAGAAAACTGTCAACAGAGATTATCTTTTTATCAAGCCAAATCTTTATATTTCAATCAGTTAGGCAGGAGAATGAAATAGCCCTGGAGGTTAGAGGATGGTATAAATAATAATAATTTGCAGAAAGAAAATCCCATTACATTAAAGGAAAAAGGGAAACTTTGCTTCTAATACATGATTAGCAATTATCATGCCGAACAGTATTGCATTATACCTTATTTTTTTTATCTGCTGTGCTGGTGGTCTTTATACCCATTGATTCCCTCATCGATTGGGGGAGAATAGTCTCTATTGCAGAATCTATTACAGAACTGCTTATAACAGTATATCCCTTATCCACTGCATATCTATTAATAGCCCCCCTTGCCATGCCGCGAGCAAAGGCAGGTATCTTTTCCATATTCTTTATTGCCTCTTCTGTCCATACAATAGTCTCTTCTGCGGTAGCCTCAATTGAAGGGACAAATGTTCTATTGCATATAAGAATATTGGAAGAGACCATACGGAGCAGATTTTCTGTATTGCTGCCTATTTCCATATCATTTCCATCACTATGGATACCTGCTCTTCCCACTATTAAAAGCCATGGCTCTTCCTTTTTTACATATTGAAGCAGTTTATCAAACACCTTTCCATCAAACAAGTGTGTCTTTATATGAAGATTCTCATCCAAGGCGATCTTTTGGGATATGCCGAGATGTGATTGATATATCTTTGCAAGTCCACTATCTATAACCTCTTCATGAAGTTTTTCCTGCTCTTTAAATTTAAAGAGTTTGCCTGCATCCTCTGAGAGAACTCCGACAATATTATTAAAGACCGCATAGTGAAAGAATGGATCAAATACAGAAACTGCCTCTATCTCAGAACCAAATATCTGTGCCAATGCCATAGCTGTCTTAATCCCGCCGTATGACATCGGGCTTCCATCTATTCCCACAATAATCTTCTTCTTATTGATATTGTTGGTATTCTTTACCACCAGTATATCTTTATTTGTCCTTCTTACAACCCTTTCACACACGCTGCCGATTACACTATCTTCGACAGCCCCTACGCCTAACGCTCCCATGACTACAAGGTCAGATTCTGTCTTCTTTATATCTTCTGCTAAGACCTTGAAATTCCTACCTTCTAAGGCTCTTCTTTCAAAAATAACTCCCGCTTGTTTGCACTTCTTCTCAAATACATCTAAATACGAATCAGTAATAATCTTCAATCCCTTTGTAATCAGAGAATCATGCACATCTCTCTGCTTTTCTAATTCTTCTTCCTCTATATATTTGGGTGGCAACCCACTCTCCATCTGTTTAAAACGGAGGTCGTGCAATCTTGCTGCGTATACATGACTCCCTATACATTTAGCACCAAATACCCTTGCTATAGAGATACTTATATCAATCCCCGCTGTTGAATACTCAGAATTATCTACCGGTATATATATCTTTTTATACATTCTTTCCCTTTATTTAGCACATACCTAAACCATATATTTGCTTATCTTAGCATTACATAATTGAAAAATCAAACCAATTTTCAGAATATGTATTTCATTGCCAATCTTTTCCTCATGGATATTTTATCTGGAAATATCCCACCTCACCCTAACCCTTTCCCACAAGGGGGAGAGGGGATAAAGGCGGCTAAATTTTCATATCTTGGGGTGACTCATCAAAATCATAAACGTTTATCTGGAAAGAAACCTCTCTATATATTTTGTGGAATACTTGCCCTGTTGAAAAGACGGGTCTTCAAGTATTCTTTGATGAAGAGAGATAGTTGTATTAATACCGTCAATGATATACTCATCAAGTGCCCTCTTCATACGTATTATAGCATCTTCCCTTGTAGTTCCGTATGCAATTAATTTTGCTATCAGAGAATCATAGTATGGCGGAACCTTATAATGATTATATAATGCATCATCAACTCTTATCCCCAGACCACCGGGTCTGTGGTATGCAGTAATAAGCCCCGGAGAAGGAGCAAATGTATCAGGGCATTCGGCATTGATTCTGCACTCAATACTATGTCCATGCATCCTAATCATATTCTGTTTAAACTTCATGGGTTCTCCTGCGGAAATCCTTATCTGTTCCTTTATCAGGTCTATATCTGTTACCATTTCTGTAATCGGGTGTTCTACCTGAATCCTTGTGTTCATCTCAATAAAATAGAAGTTATGATTCTTATCCAGAAGAAACTCTACCGTGCCAACATTTCTATAACCTATGCTCTTAGCAACTGCAACAGCAATTCTACCCATTTTGGTGCGAAGTCTTGTATCTACTACAGGAGACGGAGTCTCTTCTATGATTTTCTGATGTCTCCTCTGTATAGAACAGTCCCTCTCTCCTAAATAGACTACCTTCCCATAGTTATCAGCCATTATCTGAATCTCTATATGCCTTGGATTCACAAAATATTTTTCGATATAGACTTCATCATCACCAAAGGAGGCTTTTGCCTCAGCCCTTGCCATCTGAAAGGCGTGCTGCAGCTCTTTCTCATTATTGACTACCCGCATTCCCTTACCCCCGCCTCCTGCAGAAGCCTTTATAATAACAGGATATCTTATCTTTCTGGCAACAGCAAATGCCTCTTTTTCTGAGGGTAATATGCCTTCACTGCCAGGCATAATTGGCACTCCATTTTTTCTCATTATCTCTCTTGCCTTTGCCTTATCACCCATTAATTCTATATTCTCAGGAGAAGGTCCGATAAATACTATACCAACAGACTCGCATACCTCCGCAAAATGTGCATTTTCCGCCAGAAATCCATAGCCAGGGTGAATGGCATCTGAATTTGTAATCTCTGCGGCACTTATAATATTGGGGATATTCCTATAACTCAGAGAAGAATCAGGAGGTCCTATACATACATCCTCATCAGCAAATCGGACAGGAAGTGATCCAGCATCAATATCAGAATGGGCTGCTACTGTCTTTATGCCTAATTCCTTGCATGCCCTTATAATCCTCAGGGCAATTTCACCTCTGTTGGCTATTAATATCTTTTTGAACAATTCATTGCTCCATTTATAAACAGTCAGGATAACTTAATTGAATTACAGAAATTCCCTTATTATTGTGAGATTTCTATATAAAAGAGAACCTCTCCATATTCTACAGGTTGTCCCTTTTCCGGCAATATCTCAATTATCTTTCCATCAACATCTGACTCTATCTCATTCATCAACTTCATTGCCTCTATTATACAAAGGATCTGACCTTTTTTTATAATATCACCGACTTCTATATATGGAGGGGCACCAGGAGCAGGAGATCTATAAAATGTGCCTACTATTGGAGATTTTACACAGAAATATCTATTCTTTTCATCATCTAATTCTTTAGTTAAAGATTTATAATCAATCTCCTGTCTTGATAAAGATTGTGATTTAACTTCTACGGTAGATAACGGAAAAGCAGGCTGACCTCTCTTTATCCTTACTTTAGTCCCTGCCTTTTCAACCTCTAATTCCTCAATTTTTGTCTCCTTCATCAAGTTAATGAGATCTCTTATCTCTTTTATATTCATCATATATATCCTAACTTTTTTATTTATTTACCCTCTCTACATATTCCCCTGTTCGTGTATCTATCTTAATGATATCGCTTTCATTTATATGAAATGGCACCTTTATTATAGCTCCTGTCTCAAGAGTAGCTGGTTTTGTTCCTCCACTTGCAGTATCTCCTTTAATACCAGGATCAGTCTGGCTAATCTTTAGCTCCACAAATATCGGAAGCTCAATACTGATTGCCTTGCCTTTATAAAAGAGGCACTTAATCCTCATATTTTCCTTTAAGAAGTCAACACTACTCTCCAACTCATCTTTTGTTATAAAAAATTGCTCATAATTACTAATATCCATAAAGTTATATTGATCCCCTGAAGAATATAGATATTCCATCTCTTTTTCTTCTAAATTCGGTGTGTCAAATTTTTCACCTGATCTGAATGTCTTTTCAATTACCTTTTTTGTCCTAAGATTTTTTAGTTTAGTCCTTACAAATGCCCCTCCTTTACCAGGCTTTACATGCTGAAACTCTATTATAATGTAGGGTTCACTATCAATCTCTACCTTTGCTCCATTTCTAAACTCACTGGTGGAAATCACCTTATACCTCCTCTTCTATATATTTTTTGATTTTAAATGATCTGTTACCGCCTTTATACCAAGAAGATAACTATTAATGCCAAAACCTGTAATCTTTCCCAGAACTATATCTGAGATATAAGAATGGTGCCGAAAATCCTCCCGTTTATATATGTTTGAAATATGCACCTCTATTGTCGGAATATTTACAGCAAGTATAGCATCTCTTATTGCCACGCTTGTATGAGTATATGCAGCAGGGTTAATAACTATTCCATGATATATCCCCAATGCATCCTGAATTATTTCTACAAGCTCCCCCTCTCTGTTAGACTGTCTTATAGTAACCTCTATCTTCTCACTTTTTGTCATATCATATATCCTCTCATTTATCTCTGAGAGAGTAACATTCCCGTAGATATTAGTTTCCCGTATAGACAACATATTCAAATTAGGACCATGTATTACCAATATCTTATACAATTACAATCTCCACCCTATTTAACCAGCATTAAGAAGCTCTGATATATTTTCATCCCTCTTTGTACCGATTACTCGGCATATAACGGTTTGCTCTATAGACTTATAATAATATTATTTAATAAGACAAGTCAAGTTTGTAGAGCTGCTCATTGGGTGTACTCTGAAGTATGGGATACCTGAGCGGTTGAAATACCATATACACCCAGTTCCCTGACTGTTTTTATTGCTGCCTACTCTGTATTAATATTTTCATTCTCTTTTTTGCGGTTTTAATGTACTGTTCAAATCCTCTTTTTTTATTAGCCGCTCTGACAAATTTCTCATAATGGTTTATTGCCTCCTCTTTTCTTCCTATTTTATTATATGTGTTGCCTAATCGGTAATATGCCTCTACATATACAGGGTTTATTAGTAATGTTATCTGATATTCTTTAATTGCACTGTCTAAGCTATTAGATAGATAATACATATTGCCAAGATTAAAGTGGGCTATAAAGTTTTGGGGGTTGAGTCTTATTGCCTCTTTATATTCCCTTGAGGCAGATGGTATCTCTCTTAATTCAAAATATAGGTTGCCAAGATTATTATGTGCCATGTCAAAACCTGGTTTAAGTTGAATGGTTTTTTTCAGTTCTTTAGCTGCCAGGTCTAACATCCCTTTTCTCTGAAATAATACCCCAAGATTGTTATGAGCAAAGTAATAATCGGGATCTATCCTTATCGCCTCTTTATATTCTTTTATTGCCCTGTCTATCTCTCCTATCCTGTCATAGTAGTATCCAAGATTTATACGGGCAACCTTGGAATCAGGGCTCTTTTTTATACTGTTACTCCATAATGTAAGGTCATTCGTCCAGATAAATGTTCTCCTTATTGAGGTTATAGAGAAAAAGATCAACATCAAAGAGAGAAAAAAATAGACACAATATCTGACAATATCCTTTTTTATTATCTCTAACTTCATTATTCTGCCTATTGTCAGACTTATTAATATGGTAAAACCTATGGAAGGGATATAGGCAAATCTGTCAAAGAGAGCTGGATATGGCATAGGGATTATATTTAAAACAGGTATCAATGTAATAAGAAACCAGATTAATGCAAATGCAGAATATGTCATATATCTATATGTCTTTATCATTAACAGCCCTATAACTGTCAATATAATAACAGGGATATAAAATATTGCATCCAACAGACCTTTTGCCGTTGGTATGTCTCTTAACAGGCTTAGATTAACAGGAAAAAATAGCAGCCTTATATATTCCGTGATCAGATACGGGACATTCAGTATCCTGTGATAGAGGGTCATGTGGGGAGTATTTGTTATGGGGTCAAGGATCATGCCCCTTATTATCAGATATATCCCTAAGATTACAAAGAATGGTATATGGTGGACAAAAGTCTGGAATGAGGGGATTATATTTTTATCCTCCATCTTCAGGTATATATATTCATAAAGACATAGCAATATGGGCACTGTTACCCCCATCTCCTTTGATAATAAGGCACAAACAAAGGTTATCAGAGAGACAATATAACAGCATGCCTTTTTCTTATCGTGACTTTTATAAGAAAGGAATTTGCCGAAAAGGATAGATGTAACAAGCATAAATAGGGCAGTTATTGGATCAGTTATTGCGACAATAAAGCTTACTGATTCAACATGGAGAGGGTGAGCGGCAAATATGAGACCAGAGACAAGGGATATATTTTTGTCTTTAGATATCTGCATTGTAAAGATATATATCAATGCTACCACGCTAATATGGACTGCAAGACTCATCAGGTGATATCCAAAGGGATTATCCCCGAATATCATATATTCGATTAGATGCAGTATCGCAATAAATGGTCTATAGAAAGAAGGACTGCAAAATTCCGATGTTATACCTCTGCAGAAGGGGTAAAAAAAGTAATCAGAGATATATCTAAGGCTCTTGAGATATTTATTATTAACAATAATTATATTGTCATCCCATACAAAGCTATTGTTAAGAGAATTTAGGTATATAAGTATGGAAATAAATATGAGGATTATAATATGATAATAGAATGGCTCAAGACTTTTCTCTGTTATCTTCTTTTTAATTGCTGAATCCTTTCTCTTGCTGATAACTGATAGGGCTGATATCTTTTATCTGCTTGAAGTGAGATAATATCCTGATACTTTTTTATGGCGTTTTTTATATCTCCCTTTCTCTGATATGTCAATGCAAGATTAAATTGTGCCTCAAAATAATTATTATTTATCTCTATAGCCTTTTTATATTCATTAATAGCCAGATCAATATTACCCCTTTCTGCATATATCGTCCCAAGGTCGTAGTGGGTAAATGCAAGGTCATAATGGGTGAGAGGAGAATCAGGATTTGTCCTTATTGCCTCTTTATATTCCTTTATTGCCAGAGATATCTCTCCCTCTTTATAATATACAAGTCCTAAGTTATGATGTGCCTTATATGAGTCAGGGTTTTTTTTAACTGTGTCTCTCCAGAGTGCAGAGTTGTCTCTCCAGACAAGGTTTCTATTAATGGTAATAAGAGAAAAGGATATCAATATAAATGACAGCAATATAAATAGAACCTTCTTTTTGAGAGGTCTGTCTGCATTAAGGTCAAGAATCATGCCGATAATTCCTCCCATAAAGATGTTAATACCTATTGAAGGGATATATATGAAATGGTCTACAACAGTTGGATTGGGGATGGGTATTATATTTAACAGCGGTAAACTGGTGATAAAGAACCATGCAATGGAAAATGATATCTCTCTGTATTGCTGATATCTCCTTACGATAAATATAATAATGGATGTTAACAAAACAAGCGGTATATATATTTGAGGATCCATAATCCCTTTGCCCTGCAATGTTGGACGCAATATGTTCAGGTTAACAGGGAATAATAAGACCTTTGCATATCCTATAATTAAATGCGGGACATTTAATAGCCGTAAATATAGCCCATGAAATTCAATGGGCAGACTGTCTGAACCAATGACCAATTCTCTAATAACAAGATATATCACACAGAGAAGAATAAATGGAGATATATCCTTAATGGCAGGTCTGATACCTTTCCATATAAATAGATATATATATATAAATAAGAGCAAGGGAAATGTAACAGCCATCTCTTTGGATAATAGGGCAAGGGCAAAGGAGAAAAGGGAGAGATAATAATACCGCCTCTTGATATCTCTGCTAACAAATCCAATGAATGCGATGAGGATAAATAGTGCTGCCGGCGGGTCTGTCATTGCTGAGATAAAACTTACTGACTCAACATGTATGGGATGTGCGGCAAAGATAAGCCCAGAAATTAAAGAAGAGGTCTCATTTTTGAATAAGATTAATGCTGTCTGATATACTGCTATCACAACACCTGTATGAAATAACACAGATAAAAGATGATAGCCAGATGGATTGTCTCCCCATATTTTATACTCCAGGAGGTGTAATATAGCAATTACAGGCCGATAAAATGAGGGACATGGATGATTTGCAATCCCCTTACAAAAGTCATGAGTAAAGTATTCTATAATATTTGTGAAGCTCTTAAAATGGTCATTTTGAACAATAACTATTGTATCATCCCATACAAAACCATTATTGAGGGAGTTTAAGTATATAAAAATAGGAGTAATAGTCAATATAATTATGTATAGACTCCTTTTAGTCCAGGATATACGGGTCATTCCATTACTGTCCTCTTATTCTTACTCTGTATTAATCTCATTATTTTAGCAAGGCTGTTACGACTCATAGTATTATCAGGGTTTATCCTTAACGCCTCTTTGTACTCCTTTATGGCAAGTTTTATCTCTCCCTTTTCAAAGTAAAGATTGCCCATATCATTATGAGCGGTATCCCACTCTGGCCAGATCTTTAATGCATCCTTATATTTTTCAATGGCAATATCTATATTACCCTTACTATAATATACAAGCCCCAGTGAAGCATGTGTCCAGGGATAATTGGGGTTAATCTTAAGAGAGTCATCATACTCCTTCATAGCTAAATCAAACATACCTTCTTTATAATAAGATAACCCTAAGTGGTTATGCGCTACCACAGAGTTTGGCGTTTTCTCAACAGTATCTCTCCACAAGGTAATATCATCTATCCAGACAGCATTTCTCTGAATAGTCCAGAGGGACTGTATTAATAGTATACAGCAGACAGTAGACAGTAGACAGGTATAAGGAGATAAAATAGATAATTTGCCTCTTCCCTTTCTAACTCTCCACTCTCCACTCTTCACTTCTAACTGTTGGATGCCTATAGCAATTATCACAAAAAAACCTATTGATGGCAGGTATAGTCTATGTTCAAAATAAAAAATTAATAATGTAATTATTGTCGATTCAATAACAAGATTAATAAAAAACCAGATAATAAAAAAAGAGATAACCTGTCTTCTTTTAGAGATATAAATGGCATAACCTATTATTCCTGTGATAATAGATGTTGAGATAAGGGTAGTAATAGGATCTATTATAGAATGGGATACTGAAAAGTATTTTATCACGCTTAATCTTGATGGTAAAGGCAGCAAAAGAAGTGTTATATAATGTGTAATTACACGAGTTTCTGTGAAAAGTCTCTCCATCATTGAAAATCCCTGATTGTCAATGATTTGATATGAAGTCATATGTTGTAGTCTTTTTAAGATATCTCCACCCATGAAAAAATAGCAGATTATTATGAAGGGTATTATTATGATTCCTAATATCCATATCTTTTTTTTTGTCTTTACTATATCAAGACCTGTAAAGAAATATATTTCATAGAGGATTATTACAATTGGGAGAGTAGCAGATATCTCTTTGCTCCCAAAGGCAAGCAGAGCAAAGATAGTAGACAGTAGGTAGTAGACAGTAGACGGTAGACAGTAGACGGTAGACAGGGAAAAATCCTTTTTATGCCTGCACCCAGACACCATTCTGCCCTTCACATAGCATAATAGAGAGAGGAGATAAAACATAGTTGCCATAATAGCCATTCTTTGTACTATAAAGGTTATAGCCTGAGTCTGAATAGGATGGGACATCCATAAGAGAGTGGTAAGTAGAGCTATCCAAAAGGGTTTCTCTTTTATGCTTTTCAACTCTGAACTCTGAACTCTGAACTCTGAACTTATCTTCAGTGTGTTATAAATCAAAAAATATAGAATAATCGCTGTGATAATATGGATAATGATATTTACTATGTGATAACCAGATGGATCCAATCTCCCAAAATAGTAATTAAGGGCAAAGGTAATATTGGCAACAGGACGATTTCGAGCATAACTTTTAAGAGCAGCGTCTTTTAATGCTTGAAACGATAGAGTATTGATATGAATATACCTGTTTGTTATAATATTTTCATAATCGTCAAGATGAAAGGATGCATTAAAAGTGTTACAATAAAGAATGATAGTTATTACAATAATCAAGAAGATGGTAAAAATGTGATACTTATTGTGATTCATTTATATATTAGTTATATATCATTGTGGGTTAAGGGAAATTTTGCTACCTTATCAA
This sequence comes from Nitrospirota bacterium, assembly GCA_046753905.1. Taxonomy (GTDB): domain Bacteria; phylum Nitrospirota; class Nitrospiria; order JBHHUU01; family JBHHUU01; genus JBHHUU01. Next base: position 16,717 of record JBHHUU010000028.1, read on the forward strand.
AAACTTTGCCTGTAATATCTTTGTCTTATGTAAGATATATCTTAATAATACCCATAATGTCTTAAGACCATATTTCAGGCTTACCCAGAAATTTACTGACGAGGCCTCCTTAAAATATCTTGTGGTTACAGGTATCTCATCTATATGAAAATTAAATGCTGCTGCCTGTATTAATACCTGGGTATCAAATACAAAATCATTTGAATTTCTCAAAAAAGGTATTACTTCTAAAAACTTCTTGCTGTATGCCCTATACCCTGTATGCAGTTCTGAAAGGTGTTGACCAAGCACTATATTTTCTATGATGGTAAGTATCCTGTTTGATATATATTTATAGATAGGCATTCCACCTCTTATTGCACCGCCAGGCATTAATATCCTTGACCCCAATACTATATCAGACTTTCCAGAGAGTATTGGAGAAATAATCTCTGGAATGAATTTAGGATCGTATTGATTATCAGGATGCACCATTATTATAACATCAGCATTATCCCTCAATGCCTCCATATAGCAGGTCTTCTGGTTTCCGCCATAACCTACATTATGCGGATGTTTTATCACCTTTATACCGAGTATCTCTGCCAGATCTGCGGTCTCATCTGTGCTGGCATCATCTACCAATACGATCGCATCTACAATATCTTTTGGGATATCCTGATATGTAACTGAAAGAGTCTTAGCAGCATTAAATGCCGGCATTATTACTACAATCTTTTTGTCTTTTTTCATCAATAGAGCCCCCTCACCCTTCCCTCTCCCCTGAAGGGTCAGGGTGAGGGGCTTTTCTGGATAGTGTCTTCTCCAGCATATCCTTAGCAGCTTTGTTATCAGGATCGATCCTTATAGCATCCTGATACCTTTCTATAGCCATCTTATACATCCCCTTTCTATAATAAAGGTTGCCCAGATTATAATGAGCAAATTGATTTTCAGGATTAATTCTTAATACCTCTTTATACTCTTTCTCTGCCAGATCAAACAGACCCTTTTCAACATAAGCATTACCCAAGTTATTGTGTGCCATATCAAACGACCTGTTTAATCTTATAGCCTCTTTATACTCTTTTATCGCAAAATCTATCTCACCCTTTTTATGGTATGAAATCCCAAGATTATTATATGCCTTATGGTTAGTTGGTTCAAGTCGTAATACCTCTTTAAATTCTTTTATTGCAAGATCTGTCTCACCTCTATTATCATAAGCAATTGCCAGATTAAGGTGTGCGATATTAGAATCCGGCGATTTTTTAACTGTATCAGACCACAATGAATAATCATTTTCTAAGACATCATTCCTTTTAATGATTTCAAATGAATAGATAGATAGATATGCAATGAGCAATATATATGCTACTGCCCGACTTGAGATAAACACCCTACTTATCTTCTCACCCTGCCCTCGGGCCCCCAACCCAAAACCCAACCCACG
>JBHHUU010000029.1:0-17858 GCA_046753905.1 Nitrospirota bacterium
TGACGCTATAAACTCTTTTCCACCCCTCACTCTGTATTAGCTGAATAGTTACTAATAAACAATAGTAAGAGGTGTGTTATGAAAAAATATTTTATGGTATCTCTGATATTATCGGTTTTCTTTTCGTCTGGTTTGGTATTTAGTCTTGAAAATGAAATAATTAAAGGACGCTTTACTATAATGTTAGATAAACCTGACACGCATGAAAGAGGAAAGGTTAATATAATCATATTCTTTGATTTTTTCTGCCCACATTGTCATAAGTTTGATACAAAGGTAGTACCTCTGTTGAGAAAAGAGTTTGGGAAAAAGGTGAATTTTGTCTATCTTGGATATCCTCTTCTTTATGATGATTCAAATATCCCCATAGAGGTGTATGAGCTTGCAAAGGATCAGGGAAAGGGAGAGGAGATGAAAAAGCTGTTATTCAGGGCTATATATGATGAGAGAAAGGATATAACAGACAAAACCATACTTTTAAAACTTGCTAAAGATATAAAACTTGATGTAAATACCTTTGAGTTTGGATTTGATTCCCATATAAAGAGAGAAAAGGTAAAAGAAAATATTAAACTTGCAAAAAGCTATGAGGTAAAGGGAACTCCAACAGTAATAATAGATGGAAGGATTAAAGTGAAGGAGAATTCTATTGAAAATATCAGGACTATTATCAATAGCATCCTGACAGAAGAATAGTTTTTGGATATCTGGGGTTATTGTGGCTGAGAGAAAAATGCAGCCAATATTGCAGCAATACACATCGCCTATTTTCTGCTGACCCCCCTCACCCTAACCCTCTCCCACAAGAGGAGAGGAAACTTTTCCCTCCCTGATAGTAATATGATAGGTGCTTTTTTCTCCTATCAATTGATGGGAGGGATAAAGTATCAAGGAAAAAAGTAATGTTGAAATTACTGGATAGGGAGGGTTTGTAGGATGATAAATTTTCATCCCCCTTTGTGTAGATTAGTCGCCATGATTGTTCCATGACATGGGGCAACTCATCAGAGTCATGAATGTTTAGACCAAGAGAAACAGGTCGCGCAGATGCTTTTTAAAAACATCAAAATCGCCCGAAAAGATATTCTTTCTTTTTTGAAGCCCAAAACCCTTTAAATCTTAAACAAAATCAAGGAGTTACAAGAAAATGCCTAAAGTCTATATTAAGACCTTTGGTTGTCAGATGAACAACCATGATACCGAGGTTATGTCTGGTCTGCTGGAGAGGGAGGGTTACTATACAATAGAAGAAGCAGAAGAGGCAGATATTATCATACTCAACACATGCAGTGTCAGAGAGAAGGCAGAACACAAGGTATACAGTGAGTTGGGTAAATACAGGGAGCTAAAAAAAAGGAAGAAGTGTCTGATTATCGGGGTAGGTGGGTGTGTGGGAAGACAGGAGGGTAAAAACCTTATAAAAAGGATGCCATGTATTGATATTGTATTCGGACCTGAGAATATTGATAAACTTCCGTGGTTGATAAATGGTGTTATTGAAAAGAGGTCTGGCAGGGCGATAAGAGGCAGAATCTCATCTGATTCTATCTCTAAGAAAAGAAATGCTAAGATAAGCTCACTTGTCTCTATTATGCAGGGGTGTGACAATTTCTGTTCTTATTGTGTTGTTCCATTTACAAGGGGAAGAGAGAAAAGCAGACCGTCACAGGATATTATTAGTGAGATCACAGGACTTGCAGGAGATGGATGCAGGGAGGTGATCCTTCTGGGGCAAAATGTAAATTCCTATGGCAGGGGACTGGATGAGGATATAGATTTTCCATCTCTCCTATATATGATCCATGATATACAAGAACTTGCAAGGATTAGATTTATTACATCGCACCCAAAGGATCTCTCAGAGAGGCTGATAGATGCAATGGCTGATCTTCCAAATGTATGCGAGCATATTCACCTTCCGCTACAGTCAGGTTCTAATAATATCCTTGAGAAGATGAACAGGCGATATGACTATTCAGATTATATAGATAGGGTGAAAAAATTAAGGGACAAGGTGCGGAATGTTTCTATCACTAGTGATATAATAGTAGGTTTTCCCGGAGAAAGTCATTGTGATTTCATGGATACAATCAGGGCATTAAAGGAGATAAGGTTTGATAATATCTATGCCTTTAAGTTTTCTAAAAGACCAAATACTGCTGCCATGAATATAGACGGACAGATACCGGAAGATGTTAAAAAAGAACGGTTGCAGGAGGTAATATCTCTGCAAAAAGAGATCACGCTGAACAAAAACAGGGAGTTTATAGGGAGGATAGAGGAGATTCTGGTTGAGGGAGAGAGCAAAAATGGCAAAAAGATGTTGACAGGAAAGACTCTTTCCAATAGGATTGTTAATTTTGAGGGAGAAGATAATCTTATAGCCAGCATTTGTCATGTAAAGATAAATGAGTTCTGTTCAGGAAGTCTAAGAGGAGATATCTGTTATTAATATTAATAAAAGAGTTTTATTATATTGGTTATTCGTTATCATTTATGCAGGTGTTATTTTTCTTTTCTCTGCCTTTCCAATACCTTCAAGTGTGAAGCCCATCTTTAATTATGATAAACTGATCCATATTGCAGAATATGCTATCCTGTCACTTCTTTTATATTTTGCAGTGAGAAACTCTTTTAACCTGAAGGATTATAGATGGATTGCCCTGATTGCGGTCATTGGGAGCACTCTTTATGGGATCAGTGATGAGTATCACCAGTCCTTTGTAAGAGAGAGAGTGGCTGACCATCTTGATGTAGCAGCAGATGCATTTGGGGCTGCATTAATGCAGACTCTCCTCTATATTAAGAACAGGTTCTTAGCAGGTTTTTTAAAATGAGAGTAGCCTTTAAGACATTGGGCTGTAAAATAAATCAGTTTGACACAGCAGTTATGGAAGAGATAATAAAAGAGAACAAGCACCTAATTGTCTCTTTTGAAGAGGCAGCAGATGTCTATATTATTAATACCTGTTCTGTCACAAAGAGAGGAGACTATCAATCAAGGCAGATGATAAGAAGATCGATCAGGCAAAACAGCTCTGCAAAGATTATTGCCACAGGCTGCTATGTTCAGACCAATCCTGAAGAAATAGGCTCTATCCCTGGTGTTGATATCTTATTAGGCAACGATGAAAAGCTTAATATATTAGACTACATCAACTCAATAGATTCTTCTATATCTCAGAGTAAGGTTAGTCCGCCCCAAAAAGAGATAGGAGATATCTCTGCAACTGATAAATTCCGATATCATATAATAAAGGGGTTTTTAGATAAGACAAGAGGATTTGTAAAGATACAGGATGGTTGTAATTCCTTTTGTTCTTATTGTATTGTCCCGATGGCAAGGGGTAGGAGCAGAAGTCTTTCTCCTGATAAAGTTATTGAGCAGATAAAGACATTTGAAGAAGAGGGATACAGGGAGATAGTATTAACAGGTGTGCATCTTGGTTCATACGGAATGGACTTAGAACCGGCATTTAACCTTTCTGAACTCCTCAATCAGATATTATCAGCAACATCAGTATCCAGAATAAGACTCAGTTCTATTGACCCGACAGATATTAATGACGATCTCATAGATATTTTAGCTGCCTCTCATAGGATATGCAGACACCTCCATATACCGCTTCAGAGCGGAGATGACAGGATATTAAAAGAGATGAACAGGGGATATTCATCTCTGTATTATAATAACCTTATAGTAAAGTTAAAACAGAAACTGCCCGAAATATGTATTGGAACAGATATCATGGCAGGCTTTCCCGGAGAGGATAATAATAGTTTTATCACTACCTGCAGATTTATTGAATCGCTTCCCATTAGTTACATCCATGTCTTCTCTTATTCCAAAAGACCCGGAACAATGGCATCAAAGATGAGATACCAGATAACCAGAGAGATAAAGGATAAAAGGAATAGAGTGCTAAGGGAATTATCTAAAAAAAAGAGAGAAGTTTTTTATAAGAGATTTATAGACAGAGAACTCTCTGTCCTTATAGAGGATAAACGGGATAAAAATGGTCTTTTGAAGGGGCTTTCAGATAATTATATCAGAGTTTTCTTGGAGGGAGATGACAATTTTAAAGATAAAATTGTCAATTTAAAGATAATATCTCTTTTGGATGATGGCTTAATAGGAGTGCATGAGGATTAGACTTTTAGCAGTATAATCCCTGAAGCATGTTCTTTGCACTCTTCCCCTTGAATTTAACTCACAGGTATAATATAATAAATATGACATAACCTGTGGTTACAAAGGATGATAATGATTAATAGGGGATAGTTTCCTCTCCCCTCAGGGGGGAGGGTCATGGTGAGGGGGGTTTAACCTGCAATGAAAGATCAATTGGAAGTTTTAAGGGGAAAAGAAGTAGAGATAATCTATGACGGCATTGTTTACAGAGGGAGATTAGAAGGTGCAGATGAAAATGAGATCAGCCTTAAGACTAATGAGCAATGGATCATGCTCCCGATGGAAAGGATCTCGTCCATAAAACGAATAAATAAGAAAGATGACAGATTATGAAAAAAGCCTATACTATCCCCCTCTTCCTTTTTATACTCACCTCTTTCACCACAATTCTTGCAGGAGCTATTCAACAGGGGATAAACCCTTTTAAAGAACCAGCCAGTATAATAAAAGGCATACCATTTTCTTTTACACTAATGACGATATTATTGACCCATGAATCAGGGCATTATATTGCAACCAGAATACACGGGATGAAGGCAACTCTTCCATTCTTCATCCCTGGTCCATCAATAATTGGTACTTTTGGTGCATTTATAAAGATTAAATCACCTATATCAAATAAGAGGATGCTTATTGATATAGGGAGTGCCGGGCCTATTGCAGGATTTGTAATCTCTGTAATTGCAGTAGGAATAGGATTAATCTTGTCAGATGTAGTAAAAAAAGGGACAACAGGTGGAATTGAATTGGGCACACCTTTAATATTTTATATCTTATCAAAAGTTTTTGTTAATATTCCATCAGAGGAATACGATATTCTTCTCCATCCTGTTGCCTTTGCAGGATGGATAGGTCTGTTTGTTACATCCCTGAATCTCCTCCCTATTGGTCAGTTAGATGGCGGACATATTGTCTATGCCCTCTTTGGAGAAAGACACAAGGCTATCTCCGTGATTATGGTCTTTTTATTAATTACATTGGGGTTCTTAGGGTGGCCAGGGTGGTATCTCTGGGCATTTCTTGCTACAATATTGGGATTTAAACACCCTCCCATAATTGATAATCATATAGAGTTGGATAAAGTGCGTAAGGTCATCGGATGGATTACACTATTTATCTTTATTCTTACTTTTATTCCTTCACCATTTGAGATACCATAATCTTCTGGTCAGATAGGGTTAGAGAGTAAGCCCTTTATTATAGTTGAATGAGAAAAACTTATGGCTGATATCCTGACATCATTTAAAAGAACAACAGAGGAGCTGTTTACATTAGAGGCATTTAAAGAACAGCTTAAATTAAAGAGGCCACTGAGAATAAAATATGGTGTGGATGTGACAGCTCCATTTCTTCATATAGGTCATGGAGTAAACCTCTGGATGATGAGGGAACTTCAGGATATGGGGCATAAGGTAATATTTTTAATAGGCGATTTTACAACAAGGATCGGTGACCCCACTGGAAAATCAGATACCCGACCAACAATTCCAGAACAAGAGATAGAAAAAAATGCGCAGGAATTTATACGGCAGGTATCTCTTATATTAAAGACAGACCCTGAACTTTTTGAGATAAGGAGAAATTCTGAGTGGTTTAATAAGATCAGCCTTTCTAAATTTATATCATTACTGTCAATGATAACACATGCCCGTCTAATCTCCCGTGACATGTTTCAAGATCGGATAAATGCGAAGAGAGAGATATATATACATGAGATGGTTTACCCGATTCTTCAGGGATATGACTCGGTTATGATTAAGTCAGACCTGACACTTGTCGGAACGGATCAATTATTCAATGAGATGATGGGACGCTTCTTTCAGGAAAAATTTGGACAGTCCCCACAGATAATAATAACCACAAAGATCACTCCGGGTACAGATGGAAAGGAAAAACAGAGTAAGAGCCTTGGGAATTATATTGGCTTAGAAGATACCCCTGCTGACAAATTTGGAAAGATAATGAGCATACCTGATAATCTCATTCTATCCTATTTTGAGGTCTATACCTCTGTTCCTTTGGAAGAATTGGCTGAGATAAAGAGAAGGCTTGAAGACAGGAATGTAAACCCAAGGGATATTAAATTATATCTGGCAGAAAAGATTGTTGAGAGATATCATGGAAGAGAAATATCAGGTCAGGAAAGGGATAGATTTATCAGGATATTCTCAAGAAGAGAGGTACCTGAAGATATCCCTGAGGCAGTTATCCAGCAGGATGAAATAGATATGCTCCATCTGGTTAAGACACTTTTGCCTGATATATCCAATTCTGAATGTCGGCGACTGATAATTCAGGGTGCTGTAGAGGTAAATAATAACAGGATGAGAGAATTTCAGGAGACCGTAAGATTAAATACAGACGATATCATAAGAATTGGAAAGAGGAGATGGTGGCGGCTAAAGATAGAAACTCCCATAAATTGACAATTTCTATTATTGGATTTATAATTTAGTTTTAAAAAACCGAATATTTTAGAAGAGGAGGCTAAAATGAGACCAATTATTATATCAGTTATATCTCTATTATCTTTAATTATTATTAATATAACTCCGGCAGACGCTATTTTAATGGGGTTAAAAGATCATGAGATACAGCAGGCAGTAAGTTATGGAAACTTTAATGCAAAAACAGATGATTATGAGTTTTTAAGTGAGTGGATTGTAAACAAGGGAGACTATAAAGGCAGTGCAATGCTAATTACAGAATTTTTACGAATTGCTTACTCAGCAAGAGATGCAGCTATCAGGGCAAAAGAGTTTACCCAGCATGATATAAATGATGCAGTGGCTGAAAGCAGAGGCAGATTAGTATTTAGCGTGTCTCTCTATGGGAGTCTTCCAAATTTTTCAAAAAATTTGATGGCAGAGCTAAGAACACCCGAAAAAACCATTGAGGTAAGTTTCTGGACAAATTCCCCTGCTGAACCCTTTGGAGATGGGATGGATGCACCAGGTTATGTGGCAGATTGTGAATACTGGTTTTCTAATAAAGAGATAGATCCTGATTCTACTGTGACACTTGTTGTAATTAATCCTGCGTCAGGGAAACAGTGGGAATTCCCTATTGATCTTTCTAAAATGAGATGAGTCTGATAGGATTAACAGGCGGAATAGCAAGCGGAAAGAGCACAATTGCACTACTGTTTAAAGAGGCAGGTGCGTATGTTATTGATGTTGATAAGATAGCCCATAATATTATTCTCCCTGTAACATGTGTCTGGAGAAAAATAGTAGATAATTTTGGAGAAGATATACTGAATGAGAATAATACTATTAACAGAAGAAAATTAGGTGATATAATATTTGATGATCCTGAAAAGAGGGAAGAACTTAATAACATAGTTCATCCCGCAATATTTATGGAGGGAGAAAACCAGAGGAAAGAGATAATAAAGAATGATCCCAATGCAATAATTATATATGATGCCGCACTTCTGATTGAGACAGGCGCCAACGAATTTATGGATAGGATAATACTCGTCTATACTGATAAGAAGACCCAGTTAAAGAGGATCATGGAGAGAGATAATTTATCAAGGAGAGAGGCATTGCAGAGGATTAAAGCACAGATGCCTCTGGATGAAAAAAAGAGATATGCTGATTACCTGATCAATAGCAGCAGAACAATATGTGAGATAAAAAATGAGGTAGGTGTAATCTATGAGGAGTTGGAATCTATCGACTGATGGATATCTCTTACATGGAGGGATATTATGCTGAAAGAGCAATCTATAAAGCATAAAATTCCCCATTTTTGTGAAGGGGGAGATTAAAACCATGAATATAAGATATGCAGGATATTTTATGAAATCATTGGGGATATCTATTGTCTTTTTATGCTCTTTTTCAGGACTAACCTCTGCAATAAGACTACCTCAGGATTTTGAACACTCACAGTTGGGAATGACTCTGGAAGAATTAAAAAAAGATGTGCCGTTAATAGAGACTGATGACCAGATGGGATATGCAGACCACTTTGAAGAAGAGCCTGATGTATATTTCTTTAGAGATGAGAAAAAGGCAAGAAAAATTGAATATTATTTCTTTAAAAATAGATTATACAAGATATTTGTAATATATGACCCTCATACTTACAAGGCAGACTTTTATGATAAACTTGTAACAGAAATGGAGGGAAAATATGGAAGTCCAGCAGACAGATATAAGAAAAATGTCTTTGGAATTAGTGTAGAGCATACTGTCTGGAATAACAAAAAGACAATACTTGATATACGAAATGGTGCTGGATTCATATATAAGGTTATAATTGATAAGGCATCTCTTCAGCAAAAAGAGGAATATTTAAATAGAAAAAAGGCTATTTAGGGTATTAGTTTTCCTGTTTTTTGTGGCAGAAAAATGAAAAATGGAGATAGGGGTAAAGTATCAAGGAAAAAAGTAATGTTGGAATTACTGGATAGGAAGGGTATAAAATGATAAATTTTCATCCCCCTTTGTGCCGATTGATCGGTATAAATGCTTCATTTTAATTCCTGCTTATCATGAAAAAAGTAAAATTTGGTCTGGCTCAGATCAATCCTACCATAGCAGATATCATAGGTAATACCAAAAAGATTATCTCTTCATTGAACAAAGGTCGTAAGAATAATATTCAAGTCATAGCATTTCCCGAAATGGCAGTTGTAGGCTATCCTGCCCAGGATCTTCTTTTCAGACCAGAAATTATTGAATCCAATCTGATAACATTGGACAAAATAGCACCATATACAAAGGGCTATACTGCCGTTATTGTCGGGTATTGCCAGCCAGCCGTTGAGAGAGAGAAATGGCGGATAGATCGTCAGCATCTTTATAACGCTTATGCAGTCTTTAATAATGGCAGATTAACAGGAAAAGGGTACAAGATATGTCTGCCGACTTACAGCGTGTTTGACGACCTTAGATACTTTATCCCAGGAGATGAACCTCAAGTCTTTGATATCAATGGCATAAAGATCGGCATAGAGATATGTGAAGACCTGTGGTACAAAAACAATGATGATAAGCATCCGCTTTATCCCTGTCGTCCCACCATGGTATTAAGCAAAAAAAAAGCAGATATTATAGTAGTGTTAAATGCCTCCCCTTATCATATCAAAAAAGAGTTAATCAAAGAAAAACTCGTAATTGAACAGGCAAAGGCAAATAATATACCTATATTCTATGTAAATATGTGGGGCGGTAATGATAAAATCATCTTTGACGGCAATAGTATTGCCGTTGATAAAGATGGCAATGTAATCGCCAGGGGGAAGAGCTTTTGTGATGACCTGCTGATATTTGAGCTTGACCTTGAGAGCAAAAGAGGGAAGCATATTCCAGCTCCGCCCTATATAGAAGAAAAAAACCTTTATAAGGCACTCGTAGTGGGCAAGCGGGACTATCACAAAAAGTGCGGGATTAAACAGTCTGTAATAGGTATATCAGGCGGTATTGATTCAGCCACCGTCTTAGCCATTGACACAGATGCACTTGGTAAAAAAAATGTATTGGCAGTCTTAAGCCCTGGAAGATATACATCCAAAGAGACACTTAATGACGCCATCAAACTATGTAAAAATTTCAGAGTAGATTATAAAATAGTCCCTATTGAAGAAAAAGAGAGCAACAGATGGATAGGCTCAATTCCTGAAAAAAACAAGCGATATATCAAATTTTTTGGTCAGCCGACAAATGAAGTCGTCTTTGAAAACCAGCAGGCAATTGACAGAATGAGTATCTTGAGAGCTATTGCCAACCAAGAAAACAGACTTATTTCAGGAACAGGGAACAAAACAGAGCTTGCAATGGGATATGCCACAGTATGCGGAGACCTTCAGGCAGATATCTTAGTAATAGGAGACCTGTACAAACAGCAGGTTTATGCAGTGGCAAAGTACATCAACAGACTATACAGCAAAGAGATGATTCCTGAAACCATTATAGCAAGAGTACCTTCTGCAGAACTTGCAGAGGGACAGGTAGATCCATTTGATTATGATCGTTTGGATGAACTGGTTAAACTTAAAGTTGAAGATTACCTGACTGATGAAATGTTATTGAAACATGCTCCGACAGGTCAACATCTTTTTACAGAAGATGAGATAAAAAAATACTCACGACTCATTGATGTCTATGAGCATAAGAGATTTAAATCAGGATATATCTTAAAGGTAAGCCCTGTTGCATTTGGAGAGGATAGACGAATCAATACTGCCAAAAAAATAACTCTATGGTAATCAGGAATAATACTGTGGTTTTTTCATTTATGAGTCTTATTGATTATATTAAGGTCTGTAAAAAAATCTGAAAATAAATTTATCATTCGATATTCATTATTCAAATTTTTTGCCACAAAAAACACGAAAATTATTGTTAGAGCCTGTTAAAGATTTCTCACTACACTCTGTTCCGTTTGAAATGACAAAAAGGTTTGTTCCGTAACAATAAGTGTTCCTTTTGTAACAGAGGGTGCTCTGTAACAGCCTGTCGAGGATTCAAGTGGTCAAGTGAAACTTCCGTAATTCCTGTTCGTGCCGATTGGTCGGTATAATTGTTTCATTTTAATCCCAGTTTGTTCAGGTTAGATATTTACTAATAAGTTAGGGATTATAAGTTTTACTGAATTTTTTTTGTATATTAGCCGATAAGAATAATAATGTGAAGTTAAGTCTATTAAGGAGGTGAATATAGTTTCTGATACTTATAAGCAATTTGCTATAAGATGGAGAGACTGCAATATAAAAAATTTCAACTCCTGAACTGTATTTTCTGGTTTAGGATAAAAGAAAGGAGTATAATGACATGGAACTTTTAGGTGAAAAGATAAGGGATATCCGTTCTCAAAAGGAGCTGACATTAAAGGAACTATCCCAGCAAACCAACCTGACAACAAGTTTTCTCTCTCAGGTGGAAAGAAATCTTGTTTCTCCTTCAATCAGTTCACTTAGAAAGATAGCTGATGCATTAACTATAAAATTAAGTTCTCTTTTTGAAGAAGATGATGGAAGGGATGTAATCTTTACAAAAAAGAATAAGAGGACAAAAATTATTGATAAAGAATGTAAAGCCACTTATGAGATACTGGCGGCTGACCTCCCGAATATAAAATTGAAGCCGGCAATTCTTAAACTGAAAGTAAAAGGTGTTGTTAAAAGAAAGTCTGCCTCAAATTATGGAGAAGAGTTTAGCATAATATTAAAAGGTAAGATAGAATTGATGAGAGAAGGTGAAAAGTTTGTTATGAAAGAGGGTGACAGCATCTATTTTATCTCTAATAAGAAATATACGGTACAGAATACAGGAGATACAGAAGCAGTAATCCTATTTGTCACAAACATATATAACAAGGGTTGAAAGATATAGTCTATATGCTCACAAATTGTTTCATTAACAGAAGGTAACTATTCAGCTAATACAGAGTGAGGGGTGGAAAAGAGTTTATAGCGTCACCTTAGCGTTTAGCTCTGACTACTCATAGAGACCTGAACTGAAGTGATGCTGTTGTATCTATTATAATTATACGCATTATAAAGTCTTTGGAACCACTAACCCTGTAATTAACTGAATAGTTACAACAGAAGAAGAATACAGGGGGCAGAAGTAAGCAAAAGAAAAGAAGTTCTTTATATTATTCTGACTCTTGTATTTTTAATTGCCGCCAAATGGTGGTTTAACTTGAAATTCAGATACTTTTTCTGGTAATAATTAAGATTATGATACATCCTTTTAGATTTTTTTATGAAAGCGGTATTACCCTTAATGCTGGTATTAAGGCTGACAGCCTGATATCTCTATACAAGGGTGTCAAAAAGGTAAGTGATTCATCCCTCTTTTATCATCTCTATCATTCATACTACCGAAGACACTTTACGACCTTTGAACACATGAATGATTTTTCAAGCTGGATATGGGAAAATCTGGGTCAGCAATTTATCTCAGAAAAGATAGCGATTATCAATCCATTACTGTTTAATTCAATCAAAGATTGTCGGGATCATCTATTAAACTGTCTTCAGGAGTATGTTGTTAGCGGAGATATGTTTCCAAGGGTTCCAAAGGGAAGAGAATTCTTCTTTCTGGAAATCAAAAGCTTTGTTCTGCCTACAGGTTTAGAGGCATTTGACCTTAAGGAATTTAAAAAAGGGATTGACAAAGCATCATTAAGCGTGCTTTTCTTTCATTTAATCAGTTCCAAAATCCGTATAGGGCACGAGTCTAATGATTTCTCAGAGTGGCTTAACAATGAACTTCAACTACATGATATTGCGGCAGAGATTGAGACACTAAATATCTTCTCCTCAAATCTCTGGGAGATAAAAAAAAGGATAATCAAGATAATAGATAAAAACAAATAATTATGACAAAGAGACTTGAAAAATACGCATCTATCGTTGGAAGGGAAGAGATCAATGAGATTATATCACTTGCAGACTGTATTCGGTCCCAGAAGGTTCAAAATATCAACTCTACAAAAAATGGCGGTGGAGTTGCCGAGATACTTGGCTGCCTGATACCATTATTCCATGAGCTTGAAGTAGATATATCATGGGATGTAATTAAGGGAAACAGAGATTTTTTTGAGATTACCAAGACTATTCACAATGCCCTGCATGGTGAAGAAGTTGAGATATCTGCTGAGATACTGGATATCTACCTTGATACTGTTGCCTCCAATTATAATATAATAAAAAAAGATGCTGATTTTATTATAATCCACGACCCACAGCCAATCCCCCTGATAATAAAACGGAATGAGACAGAAGCAAAATGGATATGGCGATGCCATATAGACCTGACAGAGGCAGACTTCCGAATCATGGGATTCCTGTGGCAGCATATCAGCCGTTTTGACTGTTCTGTGTATCATCTCCCTAATTATTCAACATCCTCATTCTTTCAGGATGAATATATAATTCCACCTGCAATTGACCCTCTTCACGATAAAAACAGAGAACTTGCACCAGAAGAGATAGTCCATGAACTGCATTCTATAGAAATAGAGCCTGATATACCGATTATCCTGCAGGTCTCACGGTTTGACAGGCTAAAAGACCCTATTGGTGTTATTCGTGCCTTCAATATATTACAGAACGAAGGAATAAATGCCCAATTAATCCTCGCTGGAAGCAGTGCAGCAGATGATCCAGAAGGAGAGAGGGTATACAATGAGGTACTTGATTTTGCAGATAATAATCCTGTTATTCATATCCTCCAGCTTCCATCTGATAGTCACCTGAAAATTAATGCATTACAACGGGCAGCAACAGTTGTGGTGCAGAAGTCTATACGAGAAGGTTTTGGACTGGTTGTTACCGAGGCGATGTGGAAAGCTAAGCCTGTTGTTGGAGGGAATGTAGGTGGAATACAGAAACAGATTATCCATGGAGAGACAGGATTTTTAGTAAATACTGTTGAAGGCACAGCCTACAGGATTCAGCAGCTAATTAACAACCCCGAACTTGCCAAAAAGATGGGAAAGGAGGCAAGGCATAATGTCCTCACAAATTATCTTATGCCATCTTTGTTAAAAAACTGGCTGTTATTATTTCTCTCTTTAAGACATAAGGGAAGGGGAATTATACACCTTTGAAATATCCCTGATAAGACCAGCAAGGGAGGAGTAGAGGAGAAACATGATCGAACTATGGCTTGAGATAATCTTTATCTTTATATTAATATTAACTAATGGACTCTTTGCAAGCTCTGAGATAGCGACAATCGCTGCTAACAAAGGGCGTATAACAGAACTTGCAAAACAGGGAGACAAAAAAGCCGGCATAGTTAAACAATTACAGAATGACCCTGAGAGATTTCTGGCTACAGTCCAGATAGGCATAACTATTGTTGGTTCTCTTGCAGCAGCAATAGGAGGCATTACCTCAATAGAGGTATTAAAACCATTGATAGAACAAGTTCCTATAAATGCTGTTCAGAGATTTAGCGAACCTTTATCTATATGCATTGTTGTATTGATCCTATCCTATCTCACCCTTATAATAGGCGAACTTGTCCCGAAATCTATTGCATTGAGGTATCCGGAGAAAATAGCGATATGGACAGCAGTACCTGTTGATAAATTATCTAAAGTCTCCTCAATCTTTATTAAAATACTCACCACCTCAAGCAATCTTATATTAAAACCATTTGGTAATGTTCTCCCTCTCAAAAGAAGCGTTATATCTGAAGAGGAGATAAAATTTCTTTTGAAAAAGGGAAGAGAGGAGGGCGTATTCGGACAGACAGAGCAGGAATTGATACATAGCGTGTTTGAGTTTACAGACATATCAGTAAGAGAGGTAATGGTTCCAGGACATAAGATACATGCTATTAAGATTGATACTGACCCTGAAGAGGCACTCAAATATATAGCAGAACATAAGTTTTCTCGATACCCTCTTTATATAAAGAGTATAAATGAGATATGCGGATTACTCTATTACAAAGACCTCTTTGAGACATTTGCCAATAAGAAAAAGATTAAATTAAAGAATCTCCTCCATCCAGTATATTTTGTTCCTGATTCCATGCAGTTGAGCAACTTATTGAAAGAGCTTCAAAAACGAAGGATACAGATGGCTGTTGTGGTAAATGAATATGGGACAGTAGATGGATTGGTTACAATGGAGGATGTTATAGAAGAGATAGTGGGAGAGATAAGAGATGAATATGAGGTAGAAGAGAGTCCTGTTGAGAGGCTTAAGGACGGATCACTATTAATAGATGCATCTCTTTCTATCAGAGACCTGGAGGAATACGATGGCATGGAGGATATTCCTATACCAGAGTCTACAGAATATGAGACAGTAGGGGGATTTATTATATCCCGACTTCAAAAGATGCCAAAGAGCGGAGAGATAGTCTATGAAGAGAGATATAAGTTTACCATAGTGGATATGGAAGGAATAAGAATTGCCAAAATAAAGGCTGAAAAGACAGATAAAGAGATAAAATAGTGCTGAATAGTTACAAAATAGTTAATATATTGTCTTACCAGTAGTTGTCATGGTAAGCTTGCCATGTTTTACGCCTCTTGTGCCAATAATCCTGTCTGCTATCTTTGAGATATCTCTTGCCTTTCCTTTAACCACCAGGACTTCCATACAGTTATGGGCATCAAGATGGACATGCAGTGATGATATGATAGCCTTATGGTAGTGATGCTGAATATCAGTCAGAGTATCTGTCAATTCCCTTATCTCATGACTGTAGACTACTGTAATAGTTCCCACTGTATCTTCATTTTCATCCCACTCTCTCTCTACCATGAAGTTTCTGATAAGGTCTCTTAAAGCCTCAGAACGGTTAGCATAACCCTTTTCAGTAATCAAGCTGTCAAATTTTTCCAATAGCCTTTCATTTATTGATACACCAAATCTTATAAGAGACATACCATTTCCTCTTTCATCCTCTATTCCTCTCAAAACTTCCCTTTGGTAAGAAGAAAGATATCACAATAGAATCAATAAGGTCAATCCCTGAACAGGCTCTTAACCTTTTTCCTTTTCTCTCTTTGATACCACAGGGATAATAATAATCTCATTCTCACCAACTTTATTGAGGTCTTTATCAGGGTTATACCTCTTCAATAACCAGCATGGGGTCTCTATATTGCAGATACTCCAGACATTCTCTCCCTGTTTTATTGACACTTCAACCGTATTATCAACAATATATGACGCAAAGAAGTCCTCTTCTATCCCTTTTTGATATTCAAGCCTCTTTTCATTAAATTCCTCTTCTGTTACCAGATAAAATGGTATCTTTATCTTCTGACCTGCCTTTATTCTATTCCTCCGCCCCATATTATTTAGTTTTCTGATCTTTCTTAACGATACCCTGCTCCAGTTTGAATAATGCCATAAGGTCTCATCAGTCTCCACTCTTATAATACCTATCTTTTGTTCTTTGCTCCCTTTGTTATCTTCCCTCTTATCATCTTTATCTCTTTTTGCTGTTATTCTATTGTCCCTCTTTCCCTTTGCTCTATCTCTTGGTGTCAGGATCTGGAGCACCTGTCCTGGGTATATAATATCATCAGACATATTATTTAGTCTCATAATATTATCAATAGATACACTATAACGCAGAGCTATCTTTGAAAGATTATCCCCCCTTCTCACCTTATACCACATAGACCGCTTCTGGGTCTTAAATTTTTCATCAGGAGGAATTTCATTGTAGACCAAAGCCAGTTCTTTAACCTTTCCCATAGGCAGTCTCAGTTCATATCCTTTAGGTATATATCTCTGTGAAGATAAGACAGGTCTCCTTAATGCTGAATTGAGATATGATATATCCTTAACGTCAATATTCAGATACCTTGCTATGGTAGACATCCTCATAAAATCTGGCAGTCTGTATGTCTCAAACTCTACAGGTCTCTCCATCTCAATATCACCATAATATCTCTTATAGTTACCTGTAATATCAAGGGCAGCCAGAAACTCTGCATAAAAGTTTTTTGAAGCAAAACCAAACCGTCTTGTATTATATTCATCTATAATCTCATCTATCTCATCCCCTATTATTCTCTGTGCCCTCTTCATTCCGCTTGTCCCATAGTTATAGGCAGTAATCGTCAAAGGCCAGCTATTAAGCTCCTCATAGGTCTTTTTTAGGTACTTAGCAGCAGCAATCGTTGATATAATAGGATCCCATCGTTCATCCACCACATAATTTATCTTTAAAAAACGTCTCCCTGTTCCAGGCATAAACTGCCAGATACCTGCTGCCCCGGCCTTTGAATAGGCGTTAAGCTGAAAAGAAGACTCCACATAAGGCAATACAGTAAGCTCTTCTGGAAGTCCATGCTCCCTGAATATCTGCCTCATCCTGTCTATATATCTTCCAGACTTAATAAGTCCCTCTTTAAACCTATCCTTTTGTCCCAATTGGCTCCTCACCCTTCTTGAAGCAATTAAAAATTTATTCTTTTCTTTTATCTCTCTAAAGAGATCATATACCCTCTTTTCTGTTGGGGTGAGCATCTTAAAGCCCCTCCTTCTCTTTTTATGAAGAGACCTCAGGATATTTTTATACTTTTTCCTTATTGCCCGATTATTCTTATAACCTCTTTTATCTTTTATATCTACTATTTCATAGATAATATCAAGATGCCTGCTATCATGTATAACTACCTGTTTAGTATCATAGATTGTAAATATCTTAATCCAGAAATCTACTCTCTTTTTCAGCTTATCAGGAAAAGGAAATAGCTCCTCCCTCTTTCCATGATTCAAAATTTCTTCTATCTCTGTCAGCTCCTTCTTCAAGTCACCATTAAACTCTGTAACCTCACCCTCATATATATCCACTTTATTATTAGTCAAAGATTCAGCTATTGAGCTATCTGAATAAAAGAATATTACTAATATAAACAGGACTATATTACTTAGGAGATATCTTATATCTTTTAACAGGATTTGGCGGATTTTCTGATTCATCATATTATCTTATCTTATTCTGTAAACATACATGAACGAGTTGTTCACCCCCCGAGCATGAAAATTAACCCTCTTTTTATATTATAGTAGTCAGAGTTAAACGCTAAGGTGACGCTATAAACTCTTTTCCACCTTTGCCCTGCAATAGCTGAATAGTTATACCGCATAATCTCTATGTTGTAAAGATCAATTACAGGTCTATAATAAATCGTTGACCTGGATACACCCAATAACTCAGCC
>JBHHUU010000030.1:0-17473 GCA_046753905.1 Nitrospirota bacterium
GTGATAGATTTTCATCCCCGGGGGTGAACAACTCGTTCATGTATGTTTAGTAACTATTAGCCTCTTAGCCTCCTATCCTTCTAATATCCTTCTTATCCCCTTTATAGCCTGTCTAGTTCTATGCTCATTCTCTACAAGGGCAAACCGTACATACTCATCGCCATATTCACCAAACCCGATACCTGGTGATATGGCCACCCCTGCCTTTCTCAACAACAGCTTGGAAAACTCTAAGGAACCCATATTCCTGAACTTTTCCGGTATCTTTGTCCATATAAACATGGTTGCAAGAGGAGACTCTGCCTTCCATCCTATCCTGTTTAAGCCGGATACCAGCACATCTCTCCTTGCTTTATATGTATTAACAATCTCTGTCACACACTTATCAGGGCCATTTAATGCAATAATACCTGCAATCTGTATAGGCTGGAATATACCATAATCAAGATAGCTCTTTATCTTTGTCAATGCCTCTATCATCTCCCTATTCCCCACGCAGAAACCAACTCTCCACCCCGGCATATTATAGCTCTTGGAAAGGGTGAAAAATTCTACGCCTATATCAGCAGCGCCATCCACCTGAAGGAGACTCGGCGCCTTATAATCATCATATACAATATCTGCATAAGCGAGATCATGGATAACCATCAGATTATTTTCTTTTGCAAATGCTACTATCTTTTCAAAAAATGTAATATCAACTACGGCAGTTGTAGGATTATGCGGAAAGTTTATTATTAACAGCTTGGGGCGGGGCAATGTCTGTTTATAGGCATGCAGCATATCATCAAAAAAGTCACTATCAGCTCCCAGAGGAATGCTTCTTACCTCTCCACCGGCAATAATAACACTATATATATGTATGGGGTATGTTGGGTTTGGTGCCATAACCACATCTCCTGGTCCGACTATTGCCAGAGCCAGATGTGATATCCCCTCTTTTGATCCTATAGTCACAATAGCCTGAGTCTCAGGGTCAAGGTCTACATCATATCTCCTTTTATACCAGTCAGTAATTGCCATTCTCAGCTTTGTTATCCCTTTAGAGGCAGAGTATCTGTGATTCTTAAAGTTTTCAACAGATTCTATAAGTTTTGATACAACATGATGAGGGGTTGGCTGATCAGGGTTTCCCATTCCAAAATCTATAATATCATCACCCCTTCTCCTCGCCTCTATCTTCATATTATTTACAATATTAAATACATACGGAGGTAATCTCTTTATCCTGTCAAATTCTTCCACCTGATGCTCCTTGTTTGATTGTAACTATTCAGTTCTTACAGGGTGAGGGGTGGAATAAACTTACCCTGTAAGAACTGAATAGTTACGTTTGATTTAAGAAAGAGTGATAAAAAAACTATTAGTATTAATTTATTGTAAAAAAACCTTTACCTTTTGTCAAATTTAAAACCATTAAAACAGCAATTCTCAGTGAAAATCCTTTTGAGACTGCTTTGTTGTTATAGCTCCCCGCAGAGTAAAACGCCCACCAGACTTAATAACCAGTGAGCGTTGTTTACTCAAGAGAAATAGTTATCTCTTTATATTAACGAGCTCTCCTAAGAGAAGGTCAGTTGTGGTTATGGTCCTTGAGTTTGCCTCAAATCCCCTCTGAGCTGTTATAATCTTGATAAATTCCTCTGCAAGGTCAACATTGGAAAGCTCTAATGAGTTGGAGAGCACTCTTCCCCTTCCTCCTGTACTTGGGGCGCCTATTATTGCCTGACCTGATTCAAATGACTCGGCATATAGGTTCTTTCCAAGTCGTGTCAATCCATGGGGATTATTAAATATGCTCAGTATGACCTGTCCCAATACCCTTGTCTGCCCATTGGTGAAGAGACCTGAAATAATCCCGTCCTGATTGATAGATATGCCCTGCAATGCGCCTGATGAGTATCCATCTTGACTCTGAAAAATGGTCGCGGATGTTGAGCCAAATTGTGTTGTGCCATCTAATCCTGTGCCTCCTTCAGTAATGCTTGTCCCAAATTCAAAAGCTATATTCTGTCCCTGAGATGCACCGCCTGTGAAATTAAAACTTGAACTGGATGTGGTTTCAGAAGAGAGGGCACCTGCATTGTCAAACACCAATGTGCCGCTTGCCTGAATTTCATCTGCTCCACTCATAGTATCAGAGCTATTTACTACAGCAAACCATTGCCAGGTATTTCCTGATACTGTCTCCTGATTCTTTCTGAAATAGACTGTTATCAGATGTCCATTTCCTAAAGAATCATACGCTGTCATGGCTGTGGAAAAATTGGATGTTGTTGTAGGTGTGGAAACACTAAATGCAGCAGGGATAGTGCTTCTGGAGTCTATGTTGGCAGTTATTGTGACATTTTGAGTATTACGGGGAGCAGATGTAGCAGCCGAGATATTTATATCATCTATTACACCATTAATAGTTCCAGCAGAATCCACCTGATATCCCTGAACCACAAAACCTTCTGGATTAACTACATTGCCATCTTTGCTTATAGTAAATTGTCCTGCCCTTGTATAAAACTGACCTGATGAATTTTTCACGAGAAAAAATCCATTACCGTCCACTCCGAGATCAAGGGCATTGCTTGTGGTCTCAAATGAGCCTTGCGTAAATGATGGTGATACACTGCTCAAGAATACACCTCTTCCTATCTGAGATGATGCAGAGCCTCCGCCAAGACTTTGACTGATGATATCCGCGAATGTGGTTCTACTCGACTTAAAGCCCACTGTGTTTACGTTGGCGATATTATTTCCAATGACAGACATTGCCGATCCATTGGCATTCAAACCGCTTACGCCAGAAAACAGCGAAGTCAAAATAGCCATTTCATTGCCTCCTTTCTTAGAGCCTGTTCAATATCTGGTTGATAGTGAACAGGCTCTTATTCCTTTATCTCTATCACATCTGCTAATGGCACCTGATGATTGTCAACAAGCAGATACGGGATATCCTGATTAAATATAACTCCTGTTACCATACCTGAAATGCTTGATGATACGCCTATCTCTCCGCCATTTATATCCTTTGCTGCAACTGTAAATACATATTCGCCCGGGTCAAGTTTATTGCCGAACTTGTCTCTTCCATCCCATACAAGGCTATTAACACCAGACTGTTTATTCACTTCATTGATCGTTCTGACAATATTTCCATTAGAGCCATAGATATCTATTTCTACCTCAGCGGCATTATCACTGAGTTCATAATTTATGGCAGCAGGCTTATTCTCAGATAGTTCCAGCACACTTCCAGATGCCTTTACTTCTTTTCCAATAAGTGATGCAGTATTGGTTTTATTGTTAATATCTTGAGATTTAAGGGACAACTGTAACTGGTCGTTCATAGCGTATAATTGGTCCAGACCTGCAAACTGGGCTAACTGTGCGGTGAATTCTGTATTGTCCATTGGTTTCAATGGATTTTGATACTGCATCTGTTTGACAAGGAGTTTTAAAAAGATATCTTTGTCAAGCCTTTCACTATTTTTTGAGATTTGACCTCCTTTTGCGGTAGTTGTACCACCCGACTGCATGGCTAATTCAGAAATCGTCATTCGTAATCCCCCCTTTTCTTATTAGTCTAAAAATAATTGTAATTGCTCAATATTCAGTGGATTTACCCCTCACCCCAAGCCTCTCCCAACAGGGGAGAGGGAACTAACCTGACCTAAATCTGAGCACACAATGTAACACTTATTGTTTTACAGACCCTTAAGTGATAACATTACAATTAATTCACTCTTAGCCTGAATCTAAATAAATATATTCACTCCATTATTCATATTTATCCTTATCTCATTGGATATAAGTTCTTTTTCGTATTTATCTCTGGATGAATTTTTAAACTGCCCTATCTTATTCAGAAATCTATCTCTCTTCCCGCTGTCAGGTTCTTTGCCATGTTGATCTACTAATACAGAGAAATAATTGATTGACAGACCATTCTGGGCTAATGCGTTTTTTAAACTGGATTGGTTTGATTCTATGATCTCTTTTATAATGAGGTTTTCGGTTACTATGGTAGCCTTTATAAGATTATCCTTTTCAGATATCTCTATCTGTAATTTACCAAGGTGTTCTGGTTTAAGAGAGATAGTGACAGAATTTGAGTCCTTCTTTATGAAATGAGTTGTATTTTTAAGTATCTGATCAAATATCTCACTCTTTGAAATGGTATGATTTACAGCATCTGTCTTTTCCTGATGCACTATTTTATTATTGACCATATCTGTTGTCTGGCTTGTTTCTAAATACCTCTCTTTCTCGTTGTGTGATGTAAGTGATTCCTGCTGTTCAGTTTTGTGCCTCTGACTTTTTATAATTGCGTTTATTATCTTCTCATCTTTGTCTATATTAAGATTTGAGGCATCTTTTATATTAGAAAATGGTTTAATTAACTCTGAGTTGTCTCTATCCTTTTCTGTTATTATTCCTGATATGTCTTTATTCGTGACCGATTCTTTGTTATCTTTTTTCTCTTCTTTATCAGCCGTTTTTATTAGAGAGACAGCCTTATAATCCTCTATGTCTCCTCCCTTTTCAATTCCAGATATTTTATCTATGATTGAAAGCATATTACTATGGTTACTCAACTCTTCTTTAGTATTCAAGGACTGTGCGGGTTTATTGTTATCCATATCTGGAGCTATTTCCTCACCCATTTTTATATCCTCTGAGAGAGAAAGTTTAGAAACATTTAACGCTATCAGTCCTATTTGCTTGGAGGAGGATGTCGAATCCTCTTTTTCGTCATCTTTTTTATCCTGTTTCCTGTCCCCTGTCCCCTCCTCCCTCTTTTTCCCTTCTTCTAATTTTTTAGCTGCATCTGCGACAATATCTTTAAATTCAGAGCTATCCCTATAATTATCAGGAGACCTATCCCTATTAGGTCCATTAGCTGGTCTTGCTAAATCATTTACAGGGTTTGCAATAATCATTTCCATTTGTCAAGTCCTGATTTATTAATAAAAGTTATTTTCGTAACTTTCAGCTAATTACTTACTTTTTTATGAAACCTTCACTAAATTTAGCAGCCTTTTGGGGTTCAATAAAACTTAATATCTTTCCGACTGCCTTTCCTTTCATATTTACAAGAAGTCTCAGGGCTATCTCTTTATTCATCTTTTCAATCCTTGCTGCAGCAGACTCAGGTGACATAGATTCGTATACCTTAATAAGATTGGTAAAGTATTCTTTTTCTCTATCCTGTATTGAACTGCATCTTTTCTCCGCCTCATCTCTAATCTTTGTATATTTTTTTACTATCTCATTTAATTCATTTTGAAGCCTGAGAAGCCTTTCTTCATCTCCCTTCAACCTCTCTTCCTTTTGCTCTAATTCCCTTTTCTTCCTCTCCAGAACAATCAATTCAGGATTATCGCTCTCTTTTCCCCCCTTTGCTGTTTCTTTTGAAACCACAGCAGAATCCAATACTCCATAAGAGGATGATATATATAAGAGAATATATATTATTACCAGTATATATATATATCTTTTACTCATTTATATATTAGTCCCTTGCCTTACACCTTTCTTTCCAGTACTTTTTGCCTGCAATATCATCGGTCTTTTTCTGCTCTCTTTTTATAAACTCCTTTTTGAACAACCTCTCTTCTCTCTCCTTCAGTATCTCTAATGATCTTTTATCCTTAAATAGTTCTAATAGTTCTTTTCTGTTTTCTTCATATCTGTTTTTGATATTTTCCAGAACATCTTTCTGATTTTCTATCTCCTGAGATATCTGGCTCAAAAATGTATAATAGAGCCCTATTTCTCTGAGTGTTATATCAGTATCTTCTTTTTCCTGTAACTCTATGATCGATTTTTCTCTGAGATATTCCAGAGTAGAGAGTCTATGTTCTTCTCTCATCAGGCTATCTTTGATTAATAGATGTTCCCGCTGTACATCCTCTTCCTGCTGTTTCTTATGACTAAGCAAAGATTCTAATTGAAATTTTGGTTTTTTCATGGTCTTCTCCATCTTTACTCTCTCTTCTTTTTAAAATTATTATGAAAAGAGTTGAGAGAGCTGGGTCAAAGAGTTATTAAAGTCTATCTTTTCATTTATCCCCTGTTTTAAATATCCATTTATTCTGTCAATCATCTCTATTGCATTATCTATCTTTGGGCTGCTCCCCTCTTTATATGCACCTATATTTATCATGTCCTCTGATTTTTTATATGTTGCAAGTATATTTAGAAACTTCCTTGTATTATTTATATGTTCTTCTGTTACAACATCTATCATTACCCTGCTTGTGCTATTTAAGATATCAATGGCTGGATAGTGATTTTGAGCAGCCAGGTCTCTGGACAACATGATATGTCCATCCAGAATTGCCCTTACTGCATCTGATATGGGATCATCAAAATCGTCACCCTCTACTAATACTGTATAAATGCCTGTGATACTTCCCCTGTTTGATGTCCCTGCTCTTTCTAACAACTTGGGCAATTGTGCAAAGACAGAAGGTGTGTATCCTTTAGTTGTGGGAGCCTCTCCTATTGCCAGCCCTATCTCTCTCTGTGCCATTGCAAACCTTGTAATAGAATCCATCATAAGCAATACATCCTGCCCCTTATCCCTGAAATACTCTGCAATAGTAGTAGCGATATATGCTCCCCTTGCCCTGACAAGAGGCGGTTGATCAGATGTTGCTGTAACTACCACGGTGCGTCTCAGTCCTTCTTCCTTTAAATCCTTCTCAATAAACTCTAATACCTCTCTGCCTCTCTCTCCTATCAGGGCAATTACATTTACATCAGATGCTACATTTCGTGCCAGCATACCAAGCAGGATACTCTTACCCACTCCACTGCCGGCAAATATCCCTATCCTCTGTCCTTTTCCTATAGTTAAGAGACCATTTATTGCCTTAATTCCCATATCAAGGGGGTCTTTTATCCTTTTTCTGCATAGCGGATTTAATGGAAACGGATAGATAGGATAGGACATATCCAGTTCTGGCAATCCTTTCCAGTCAATAGGATTGCCCATTCCATCAATAACCCTGCCAAGAAGGGAATCCCCAACTTTAATAGAGGTCTTGTACTGCTTGGTGGCTATCTTACTTCCAGGTCCTATCCCCCTGATCTCACCCAACGGCATCATAAGTATCTTTTCATCTCTGAATCCCACAACCTCCACATCAATAGGTTTTCCTCCGACTAAGGGGTATATCTCGCATACATCACCTACAGAACAGGCAGCTCCATGTCCTTCAATCACCAGTCCTATCAACTGCGTTACCTTTCCATGCTGCTTAATAGGCTCTATTTCATCCAACATTTCCATATATTTACCTATACATAGAGAACTATTTATCATTGCTCTACCTCTCTAATCCTTGAATCATTAAACCCTTTTGTCAACTCCTCTTTTATCTCATATAGCTGACTCTCTATTGCGGCATTCACATCTCCATGACTGGTCTCAATTATACACCCACCTACAGATATGGATTCATCCCCTTTAATAGTTATATTCTTTATATCACCTGTATACATGGTCAGTTTTGAAAGATTATGGTTTAATGTCTCTGCATCATTCGGATTAACCTTAATCCATATCTGATCCCTGTCTACTATCTTTTTGATAGCAGAACTCACTATATTCAGTATGATCTCTTTGTTTAGCTTAATCTCCTGACATATAATCTTTTTTGCTATACTAATAGACAACTGCACTATGTCATGTTCACTCTCTTTAAGGATATGTTCCTTAAAATTATCCATATCTTTTATAATACTCATAACAGGCTTTATTCTATTATCTGATTCCCTATAGCCTTCTTCCTTTCCTTCTTTAAATCCCTGCTGAAATCCCTCTTGAAACGCCTCTCTCTTTATTACAGTAATCCTCTCTCTTATCTCCTTTTTTTCAATTAAACTCTCTACATTTATCTCTCTGCTGTTATCACTATTAACTGCTGTATCACTTACAGCTTTCATTGTATAGAGCTTCACACTATTATCTATCAAGACACCCTGCCTTAATACATTAGACGACCATCTCTTCTCCACCCTTGCCTCCTATTATAATCTTTCCTTCCTCTTCCAGTTTTCTTGCTGCCTTAAGGATAGACTGTTGAGCCTTTTCCACTTCACTGATCCTTGCAGGACCTTTTGCTTCCATATCCTCCTTCATCAATTCAGCCGCCCTTTGAGACATATTTTTGAATATCTTCTCCTTTATTGCATCACTCGTGGCTTTTAATGCCAGCATTAAGTCATCTTTATTAGCCTCTTTCAGGAGTTCCTGTATCCCTTTATCATCTATCTTCTCTAAGTCATCAAAGACAAACATTAACTGTCTGATATCATCTACCAGATCAGGATTATTCTTCTGTAATGTTGATAGTATCTCTTCCCCCTGAGAGCTTTCCATCTGATTTATGATTTCAGCCACTAATTTTATGCCGCCTATATCTTTTTTTGCGACTGACCCTATATTTTTTAATTCCTCCTGCAATACCTCTTCAAGCTCCTTTATTGTCCCCTGGGGTATAGTCTCTATGGTTGCCATCCTGTGAATAATATCAGCCCTTATCTCTTTGGAGAGGTAAGATATTACCTCTGTTGCATGATCAGGATCAAGATGCACAAGGATAAGGGCAATTGTCTGAGGGTGTTCTAACCTAATAAAATTAGCAATAGTCTTTGCATCAAGCAGCTTTAGATTTTCAAGCCCATCATTCTTTGCTAAGGAAAAATTTTCTATTACCTTTGCAGCCTTTTCCTCACCTAACGCCTTTATTAATATCTTTTTGACGTATTCATCTCCTCCATCAAGCGGTATATCTGAAAATGACGATGAGGCCTCTGTAAATTCTTTTAAAACATCATTTATATCTTCTGAAGTTACTTCTGGTATATTTGACATATAATTCCCCAGTTTTCTTATATCTGTCACATCCAGATTTTTCAGTACCTCAGCGGCTGCATCTTCACCAATAGTTAAAAGCAGGATTGCAGCCTTCTCATGTCCTTTCAGTTTTTTTGCCAAATCTGCCTCCCTATTTTATTATGAAAATCCCCCCTGTCCCCCTTTGCTAAAGGGGGAGTATAAGTTTCTCCCTTTGCTAAAAGTTTCCCTCTTTGATAAAGGGGGGTTAATTTTCATGCTCGGGGGTGAACAACCCGTTCATGATTGTTTACTTCTCCTTTAACCACTTTTTTATCATAATAGCGGCATTCTTGGGGTTTTGCTTTGCAATCTGCAGGACTTCTTTTTTCTCCTGAATTTCTGGAATATTTTCAATCTGCTGTTCAATTGCCTGAGATAATTCCTGATGCACAGGTATTGGCTGTTCTGGAACAGTCAACATATTCTTTAATAATGGATTAATGACAAAGAAAAATACGATAAAGATCAAAATAATTATAACTATATATTTCATAACAGGTATAACAACAGGAAACCATAGGGCAATCTCTTCCCTGATATTAGAAGGGAATTTTTCTTCTGTGCCATCTAATAGATTGCTGTTTTCAAAAGAGATATTTACCACCTCTACCTGATCCCCTCTTTCTTCATTATATCCTATCGTATTTTTGACAATCTTCTCAAATTTTGCTAACTCTTCATTAGTCCTGGGTATATATTTTTTTGTCTCTTTCCCATCCTCTCCCTTTACCAGATCATAAGTTCCATCAACAAGGACAGCAACTGATAATCTCATTATAGTTCCGGTTGGTTCTATAATATGACTTATGGTCTTACCGATCTCATAATTGACAGTTTCATTCTGTTTCTGGGTCTGAGAAGAGGTCTCTCTTGTTTCATTTGCCTCACCTCCTATATCTCCTTCAGGGATATTTGAAATAACACCAGGCACGCCAACAGGAGTAATATTTTTCCCGCTGGACTTTTCCTGTGTTCTCTGTTCACTTCTTGGTACCTGTATATCAGGATCAAATGTCTCTTCTGTCCTCTCAACCCGCTTATAATCTATCGTACTTGATACCCTTACCACGGCTTTATCCTTCCCTACAACCCTTTCAAGCATGCTCTGTATCTTTTTTTCAAAGTTTTTATCTACATTTCTCTGATGTTCCAGTTGTGAATTTGTAAGCCTGGCATCCATAGAATCATCAGATGTCAGGGATAATATGTTTCCATTTGTATCAATTATAGTTATATTCTGAGGAGAAAGGTCTTCCACACTGCTTGCCACTAAATGGACTATTCCCTGCACCTGATTTGGCAATAGTCTTTTCAGTGGGCGGAGCTTTAATACTATTGATGCCCTTGCCTGTTCCTGATTATCACGAAATAACCTCCTTTCAGGAATAACCAAATGGACTCTTGCCTGTTCCACCTCTGAAAGCTGACTTATTGTCCTTGCCATCTCCCCCTGAAGTGCCCGTTTATAGTTGAGTTTTTGTATAAAATCGCTCATCCCTATACTGGTCTTGTCAAATATCTCAAATCCAACTCCCCCTCCCTGAGGCAGTCCATCCGTGGCAAGCTGAATCCTGAGTTCACGGACTCTTTCCACAGGCACCATTATAGAAGTTCCATCACCTGATATCTTATATGGAGTCTTCTGTTCCTTTAATTTTTCGATTATCTTGCCTGCATCCTCATAAGATAGGTTAGAGTAAAGAAGCTGAAAATCAGCAACCTGCAGCCACATCAACAGGACAACTATCCCGCTTATTGTGCCTCCTATAATTAAGAAAAGTACTATCTTTTTTGTTAATGAGAGATTTGCAAAATTCTGTTGTATCTGCTCTAATGAATTAGCCATAGTTTATATTCAGTCTAAGAGCCTAAAAGCCTAAGAGTGAATAAAGATTTCAAAAAATATTCTCTTAGCCTCTTAGTCCCTTAGGCTGTCTCTACACCTGCATACGCATAATCTCTTCGTATGCTGTTATTATTTTATTCCTTACCTGCATCATTAATTGAAATGATATGTCTGCCTTTTCAAGGGCGATCATTGTCTGATGAATATCCTGTTTATTATTTAAAACAAGGTCTTTCACCGATTCATCCGCTTCAATATGAAGGTCATTGACCTTTTTAATAGATTCCTTTAAAGTATCAAAGAATGATTTCTCTGATTCTGCGCTATTTTCACTCTTTCTTTCCTTAATATCAGGGGATAATTGCCCCATGCCTAAAGTTTTTATCCTGATATCATCCATAATAGTCTCCCTAAACTCTACCTCCCTATCTCCAATGCCTTTTTGGTCATGCTCTTTGTAACATTGATTGCTGTAACATTTGCCTCATAAGATCGGGATGCTGATATCATGTTTGTCATCTCTTCTATAAGATTTATGTTTGGCAGAGCAACATACCCTTCTTCATTTGCATCAGGATGTTGTGGATTATATACCATTTTAAAAGGCCTCTGATCCTCAACAATCTTTACCACCTCTACATTATTTATCTGTTTTTCAAGTATATCCTGAAAAGCAACGTTGTTCGTAACAGCAGCAAATACTACATCCCTTCTCCTGTAAGGTCCTCCCTCCTCTGTTCGGGTAGAATTGATATTGGCAAGGTTGCTTGCAATAACATTCATTCTAATACGCTGAGAATTAAGCGCTGACGCACTTATAGATAAAGCCCTTTCAATATCCATTGTTATCACCCTCCTCCTTCTCTTATAGCCATTTTAAGTTCTCTCAATTTTGAAGAGAGAATCTGGGCGGCTGCATTATACATAATCCCATTCTCTGCCAGCTTTCCCATCTCTTCTTCTATATTTACACTATTTCTATCAATCCCCATATCAGGATGAGACGAATAGATTATGCTCCCCCCCACATTATTGACACTGTCTGCTGGTGAGATATGTCTCTTATCAGTCTTAACTATACCGATCCCCTCTATCTCATTAAAGGCATCAGCAAGCGCTTTCTTAAAGTTCAAGTCTCTGGATTTATATCCGGGTGTGTCCTGATTGGCTATGTTAGACAAGATCATGTTATGTCTTCTTGCTCTTAGATCAAGAGCCTTTCCTAAAAGAGCAAGAGTCCTGTTAAACAGATTTATACCCATAAACCCTCCTTTTTTTCTCCCTGCGTAGAGAATATGCAAAATGTGTACCAGATGGTTGACCACTCAACCACTCAACTATTCAACCACTCAACAAACTCAACCAACAACCAACCAGGTGGGCAAATTTTGCCTATTATCTATTACCTTTGTTTCCTCCTGATTTTTTACCCCCCTACCCTACCCTACCATATCAAACCCTCACCCCCATCTCCCTGTATTCTCTTAATTTATTCCTGAGTGTCCTTATGCTTATACCCAATTTCTTTGCTGCATGTGTCCTGTTTCCACTTGTCTCCTCCAATGTATGTAGGATCAGTTGTTGCTCTCTCTCCCACAGAGAATTGCTGTTTCCGATCGGATGTGAAAGATTTTCCTCTGGGAAGTCGTCAAAAAAGAGGTGATGAGGCATTATTATCTCGCCATTAGCAAGGATAACTGCCCTTTCAATAACATTCTGTAATTCCCTGACATTTCCTCTCCACTCCTTGCCTTTTAATATATCAAGTCCATCACTTGATATATTTGTTATACTTCTCCCTGCTATCGCCTGATATTTATTGACAAAGTGTTCTGCCAATAGAGGTATATCATCTATCCTGTCTTTCAGTGGAGGAATGGTTACAGGAAAGACATTTAACCGATAATAGAGATCCTCCCTGAACCTCCCTTCTTTCACCTCTCTTTTTAATAACCTATTGGTTGTTGCTATTACTCTGATATCTAAAGGGATAGGGTGTTTGCCTCCTACCTTATCTACTTCTCTTTCCTGCAAGACTCTCAATATCTTTGCCTGCAGAGGGAGGCTCATTTCACTTATCTCATCCAACATGATTGTGCCAGTATCTGCCATCTCAAATTTTCCTGCCTTTGATGCAGATGCTCCAGTAAACGCACCACGTTCATATCCAAATAACTCACTCTCTAAGAGTCCGTCAGGCAGGGCTGCGCAGTTTACCGCAACCAATGGCTTATCTGCTCTTGTGCTATTATTGTGAATAAATCTCGCCATTAATTCCTTTCCTGTCCCGCTTTCACCCTGAATTAATACTGTTGCCGAGCTTTGAGCAACCATCTTTAATGTCTTTAAAAGATTTATGATCTTTGTATCCTGAGTAATAAAATCACCTTCTCTCTTTGTTGTATTACAGACCTTCTGCCCCTTAATAGATATAGAAGCAGAATCAACTGCCCCTTTTACAACATCCTCCAATATGTCAGACGAAAAAGGCTTAAGTATATAGTCAAATGCGCCTATTTTCATTGCCTCTACCGCATTATCAATTGTTCCGTATGCAGTAACCATAACAACAGGAGTCTGAGGCGACTTCCTCTTTATCTCTCTTAAGACCTGTATGCCGTTCATCTTTGGCATCCTTATATCTGTGATGACAACTTCAAATCCATGAGAGGAAAATTTCTCTATCGCCTCATACCCATTTGCAGCCGTTATCACATAATAACCTGATCTCACAAGCGATTCAGACAGGGCAATCCTCATCTCTAATTCATCATCTATGACCAGAATTGAATGGGCATGGTTCATTGCTTTGGCTCGCTCCTTTCCTTAGTGTCTGGAAAAAAATAACTATCACATTTTGCATCTCATCTTCAGGACATCTTTATCCAATGCAATCATCACGAAATCCTCAAAATAGTTCACTATTCCTACGTTTTCGTAATGGTTCTATCGGGACAAACCTGACCTAAACCTGAGCACACAATGTAACACTTATTTTTTTTACAGACACTTACTCTAAGCTCTCTCCCCTCACCCTAACCCTCTCCCACAAGGGGAGAGGAAACTATTTCCTCACTTGAGGTGAGGGTGGGCAGTATAATCGTAAAGGTGCTTCCTTTATCTTCACTGCTTTCCACCTCTATCCTTCCATTATGTGCCTGTATGATATTATGTACAATTGCCAATCCAAGTCCTGTGCCTCTCTCTTTTGTGGTAAAAAATGGATCAAATATCTTCTTTATATCCTCCTTATCTATCCCTGTTCCTGTGTCACTGATCTTAACCTCCAGCTCTTTTTTCTTATCTCTATTATCAAAAAGAGATAAGCCTGTATATCTATAATCTGATTCAATTACAAGCCTGTCTCTCTTACTCTTTGACTCTGACATAGACTGGACTGCATTTAATATAAGGTTAAGGAATACCTGTTTCATCAGCTCTTCATCACAATATATCTCTATCTCTGGTGATACAGACCTTTTTATAATCTCAATGTTGTTCTGCTGGATTAAATAAAGGGGATAAATAAGTGAATCCTCTATAATCTTATTCAGATTAACCTTTTTAAAGATAAGTCTGGGAGGTTTTGTATAATATAAGAGGTTTGAGATGATCCTGTCCATGCTCTTTACACTTGAAGAGATATGCTCTGTTAATCCCTTATTATCCTTATCATCTGACAATTCCTTTCTTAATAAAGAAGAGAATATCTCAATACTTCCCAGTGGATTCCTTAAATCATGGGCAATCTGTGCTGCCATCTCTCCCATAGCCTTCAGCCGACTTGTCCTTTCGCTCTCTTCCTTTAGTCTCTTTGTCTCA
Source organism: Nitrospirota bacterium (assembly GCA_046753905.1). Classification (GTDB taxonomy): domain Bacteria; phylum Nitrospirota; class Nitrospiria; order JBHHUU01; family JBHHUU01; genus JBHHUU01. Next base: position 14,571 of record JBHHUU010000030.1, read on the forward strand.
GTAATATCATTAAGAAGATATACTATGCCTGCCTCTCTGTTATCAGGTCCTCTCACTGCTGAGACCGACAAAGAGATATGAATTGTATCACCATTTATCCTTTTGTATGGTATCTCAACATATGAAACCGGTATATCTTTTACATCTCTATGACAGCCGCTATCATCATATCTGAATATCTCTCTTATATGTCTGCCTCTTATACCTTCTAATGGTAAACCTGTTATTATACCCGCACCCTTATTAAATATGGTTATTTTGCCTTCAAGGTCAGTCACAATTACCCCTGTATTTAAACTTTGCAGGATAGAGGATAGATAGTTCTGACTCTCTGCGAGGGCACGATTTTTTTCCTCTAACTGAAGATTCAGTTCTTTAATCCTCTCCTCCAATTTTTCATAATAGCTCTTAAGGCTCTCTGATGCCTCATTAAATGTAGCAAATGCCTCATGCAGTATATTTAACTCTGTCTTTTCTTTTTTATTATTAATAAGCTCTAACATGGGATACCATAATGAGCCAAACCATCAAGTTCTACTTTAACTTCTGACTCCTAACTCCTACCTTTTAATATATTTTTCCTCAAATTGTATATCTCTAAGCCGTTCAGAAGATATCATCTTTAAAAATTCACTATGGGACTGGGCTGACAATTGAGTGAATAGCTTTTTGCCTTCTTCATGCCTCTTTATCTTAAGGTAACAGTTGCCCATATAATAATTTGCCCAGTCAATCTCCGCTTCATTCAGGTCTGCGTTTACTGCCTCTTGAAATGAACTGACAGCATCTCTGCATCTATTCTGTTGATAATATGCATCTCCTAATTGAAAATATATATTTGATAATATAGGTTCTGAACCTTCCTCATTACTTTTATTGATTAATCTGATTAATCTTTTATATATTGCTATAGATTTATTTAGGGATCCTCTCTTTTTATGGATATTTCCGACTCTATATAATACCCTCTTATAGCCTTTATCTCCCTTATATCTATTTAACCAGAGGTTATATATTGTGAGTGCCTTTTTGTGATCTCCATTTTGATAATATGCATCTCCTAACCTCTCTATTACCATGCTTACTCCTGAATCTTCCGGATAACTCTTTCTAACCCTCTCTAATAATAATATGGCATTTGTATAATCTCCATTTTTCAGATACATCTCGCCAAGTCTGTATAATGCCTTTTTTTTAAGGTCACTATTATCTTTCATCTCTTCTAAAACTATTTTATAAAGGGGAATTGCCTCTAAGAAGAGTCCTGTTCTGTTATAACTCTCAGCCACCTGAAATAAAGCCTTTATATTTCTGTTTTTATCCCTGAACACCTCATCCTTATTCTCCTGAAATATCTTTATGACCTCTATATAATTATGTTTATTATAATTGTGGTTAATTAACCTACTATCTATGATCTCATTTACACTCTTTAAGCTTTCTTTGCTGCCTTTCTTTGCCTCTTTTTGCCATAGACCTTTAGGGTATTGTGATACAAGCCTCCTGTATAACAAAATCGATTTGTCATACATCTTTTTCTCTTTCATCTCCCTTGCTGTTGTTATGAGTGTATATTGCAATAGAAAATAAAGTGGGTATTTTTCTATATCATTTTTATATGTTGTGATTGAATGTTTGAGATATTTTTCAAGACTCAGGATATCCTCAATAGATAGAACCTTTTCCTCAAAACTCCCTTGTTTTTGCGTCAATGCGATATCATCCAGTCTTAACCTGCTTAATAAGCCGCTATCAGAACCAGTATAAGAAGAGACAATCTTTGAATATATCTCAGATGCCTTATTATAATCTTTGTCAATCCTATATGTCTCTGCTATCTTGAATAACGCCAGTCCCTGTGATATATCCATGGATGAGATATCAAGAAATGTGGAGAATGGCTCTCTTGCCTCCTTAAGATATCTTCTCTGAATAAATGTTTCTCCAATATTCAAAAGTGTCTCTGGATGAGAATCTGTATAGTCAGGCCATTTTATTAACGCATTTTTATACAATTTATATGCATCTTTATATCTCTTTTGATAATATAAAGAATCAGCCTGTCTGAAATATACCTCTGGCAGAATCTCTCTCAGATTATCCCATAGCTCTTTTTTTGAATATTGAATGATTATCTTTTGAAATTCTGTAATGGCATCCTTAAATCTTTCCAATAATATATATATCTTCCCTATCTCCAGTGATGCCTTTGGGGCATATATGCTGTCAGGATGTTCTGATATTATCCTCTTGAAGTTTCCCTGTGCCTCATAATATAATCTTAATTTCGCATAGGTCTCCCCTATCTTAAATAATCCCCTGATAGCATTTTCTGTCTTTGGATATCTCCTTCTTGCCCATCTATATGCCTTTAATGCCTTTTTGAGCATGGTTTTATCAACCTTTTTTTTTATTGCCATATTTAAATATATATCACCAATAAAGAATGCGGATGGTTCTGCAATTGAACTATCTGGATATCTTCTGACAATCTTTTCAAATATAGGAATCGCTCTTTTATAATATCCCTTATTAAAGAAATCCACTCCTTTTTTAAAGAGATTAGTGCCTTTTCCATCAATTTGATGAGCATAAAAAGGTGTTGAGATATCCTGTGCATAAGTTACTCCTCCTTCATACAACAGGAGAGACATTATAAGGATTATTAACATTGTATCCCCACATCCTCTAAATTTTTCTATTACTAAAGCCTAAAGAGAAGCAAAAAATATGCCAACTGAAATATCCACGAATCTAAATGAATCATCCTGACACATTTTTACCCACTCCCCTTGTGGAAAGTATAAAGGAAAAGAGTAATGTTGAAATTACTGGATAAATAGGGGTAACCCTCACCATAGCCCTCTCTTCTATCAAGGGAAAGGGAACTATCAGAGAATTTT
>JBHHUU010000031.1:0-17121 GCA_046753905.1 Nitrospirota bacterium
GCTTTCGCCATCCACCCCTCAAGAGGGGAATTAACTTGTATATGCTGAATAGTTACTAAAAGGGCTGTCCTACACTTATATAAAAGTGTGGTTTTTCTTCTTCTTTGATCTGGGTGTTTATTGGAATGGCAGCATCTATCCTGCCTATAGTGGGATAGATGCCGAATGAATCAAAGTATATCCTTATCCCGACCCCAATATCAGACTTGTAGTCCTTGAATCGGAATATATCTCTTTCATTTGAGACCGTTCCTGTATCTGCAAAGATAGCGCCCTGAATAATATGTGCCAATGCCAACCCTGATAGATTAAATTCAAGATTGGTTATTAGCGGAAATCTATACTCTGCAGAGATGATATCTATATTCTCTCCTATAAAAGTCAACTGTCTGTATCCCCTCATTCCGCCTGCACCTCCGAGAAAATATCTCTTTGCCCCGTTATAGCTGCCTGCAGATCGTCCTAATAACGCCTTTAATGCTATCCTGTGGTATTTAGAAAATGATATATATTTTCTTATATCCAGGTTTATCTTCAGGGCATAGGGATATCTCCCTCCTGTTATTCTCTGATGATATTCAGTTGAGATGGTGGAATAGGGAAACTCTCCCCCTGTTATTCTCTGAATAACATCTGAATAAATAGGAAACCCGGATTTTCCCATTGTATGGATTAATCTGAATCTCCCTATAAATTTATCCTCTCCATTATCCTGTGCAATGGCGGCATTTGGCTTTTCAAAAGATATGCCACCAGTAATAGATTGCTGATATCCTCTGAACATTTTATGTCTAAAAAGATGGGTATATGCTCCGCCCATGCCATAGATATCTTCTGTTCTGGAGAGGTCGAGTCTTAATATATTATCATTATCATATAATCTCTGAAAAGAGAGTCCTATATTATATTCTAACATCTTGCTCTGAAGATCATATCTGCCAGTTATCCTCTCTAATAATACCTTTAACCGATGCGGCTCTCTATTATTTATTCTGTTAAGGTCGCCTGTCTCTCTATCCGGATCTAATTCCACTACTGATATAGGAGAAGAGGTTTTAAATATCTCTTCATGATATGGACTCTTCCCATCCCAGAGATATAATAATTCCTTTCCATTTTTTTCTTTTAGATATATTTTTAAAGGCTCTATCCCCTTCCCTTCCTTTCTAATGGCTATGGTGGTATGATATATTCCATCAATCTTCTCTTCCCATATAAATTCTATCCCAAAATCAATGTTAGGATTTCTTTTTAGCCATTGTGTATAAAACCACTCTAAATCCTTTTTTGATAATTCCTGAGATAATTCTTTAAAGAGAGGTCTTTTCCCATCTTTGACCATCCTGATATAATTCTGATAAATACTTTCAAATATCTCTTTCCCGAGAAAATTCTTTAGCTTAAATAATATATATGAGCCATCAGGCCTTATGTTGTTAAATAACTGCATATCTGTTCTAAATGATAATGGGGCAGGACCTTTAAAATAGATATTTCTCAAAGGAAGTGCCTTTGAATATAGTATCTGGTCAAATATAGGAATAAATGATATAGGCCGTAACAAACCCTCCAGAGAAAATTCATTATGAAATTTTATCTTTATATAGGATGCTGCATCTATCCCTGCCAATCCCTCTAACACCCAATCCTCTTCATAAGGCAATATCTCTTTCCATAGATAAAAAAAGATAGACTTTACCAGTCTTGCCTCATGATATCTCTTTAACAATGGAATGACCTTAAAAAACCTGTTGCTCAAAAATATAGACCTATATGAATTATATGAGAGGTCATTATGTAGATAAGATTCAGTTATTATCATGGTTTTAATATCCTGTCTCCCATATCTATCCTGAAAAAAGGATAATGCCTCTTTTACAACATCAGATATAGCTTTTGTGTATCTCTCTTCTTTTTGCAGATAAAAATAGGATATCTTTAGATTATCCTGTCTGATAATATTTTTACTGAAATATCTGCTGATAGATAGACTTAAAAAAGGCATCTCTCTCTCTCTTATAATAATCCTTTTGTTATCATCTCCTGTTATCTCCTCTTCTATCTCGCCAGATGCTGCTGCTATCAGATCCTTATCAAGTGATAGATTTACCAGAAAGTCTGCATCCTGCGGAGGGAGTTCAAACTGCCATTCACCACATATTTGTCTTGCAAGATAAGGGTGCCACCCCCCCTGAAGGGTTGTCAGCCCATTGAAATATCCAAAGACACCCAACTTCTCTGGTATATGTGTGATAAATCCTATTTTTAATTCAACTTTTTTCCCTCTATCTATCGGGATATCAGGGATTACCTTTACCAATATATCCTTTTCCCCTTTTAGTATATCTATATCTGATTTTATTGTTGTATATGTAAGTCTCTTTCCATCTTTATCCTCAACAAAAGTTATATCCATCCATCCCTTATGGAATCCATTCGGGTACGACCTATTATTATATTGTCTGGACTGAAATTTTCGATCTCGATAGATATTGGGATATAGAAAAAGGGATATCTCTCTTATCTCTTTAGTAAAACTATTTCTAAAAGATATAATGACATTACCTGATATCTCTTTTTTCCTGTCATCAAATCTCGCATCTATCTTATAACTTATAGATTCAAGATCATTTGAGAAGCCATTTACAGGTAAAAAAAAGGTTATAATGCTGAACAGAATGGTAAAAAAAAGAGATCGTATCATTAATATAATTATATCATATTAGTCCTGAGTGGACATATTTAAAAAATAGCCCTCAAGAGGAGATATATGATTCCCCAGATAATAAGACCTGAGACAGCTATTATCTTCTCCATGAGATTAAGCCTCTTTGTAGTAATTACAAAAGGGATACTGATAGGTGATGTGAGGAGGCAGGCAGTGAAATATATCCATCTGGGTATCTTCTCACTCCTCCGCGTATTATCAGGGAAGAGACTACAGAAGGGGCATTCAACCTCATTCTCAAGCCTTTGCCCGCACCTGACGCATCGTGTGATTCCAAGTATTTCATCCAGTTCTTCTTCTTTCATTTAATATCTCCTAAACCGTCTCCAATGTAACTATTCAGCTATTACAGGGTGAGAGGCAGAAAAGAGTTTATAGAGTCATATTAGCGATTAGGTCTCACTACTCATAGGGACCTGATCTAAAATGATGCTCTTCTATCTTAATAAACTTATTATAATCATACGCATTATAAAATCTTTGGAACCCCCCTTGCTCTGTATTAGCTGAATAGTTGCCAATATACTTTAATCTCTTAAAATTGGTGGATGAGAGTAGTAGAAAATAATATCTCTTGCAATGAATATATTATATAAGGTAGATTATAGGTAAGATGCAAGCAATAATCAGGATAATTTTAATTGTAACAAATATAGAGAGAAATGTCTTTTAATAGTATTATAGGTCATACCATACCTAAAAGGATACTGCAATCTGCAATAAAAAGAGAAAGAATAGGAGATGCCTATCTGTTTATTGGAGAAGAAGGGATAGGAAAGAGACTTACAGCAATAAATTTTGCAAAGGCAATCTATTGCAGAGAGATAAAGGATGACAGTTGTAATATATGTTCCACCTGCCATAGGATTGATATGATGATATATCCAAATATTACCCTTATAGAGCCAGAAGGAAATTTTATAAAGATTGCTCAGGTCAGGAATATTAAAGAAGATATAGGTTATAGAACTATTGATAATGGAAGAAAGATATATATAATTGATTATGCAGACAGAATGAATCAGGAGGCAAGCAATTCCTTTTTAAAGACATTGGAAGAACCAGAGGGAAATAGTACGATAATATTAATCACTTCAAGACCTTACAGGTTAATACCAACTATTACCTCAAGGTGTCAGGTGATAAAATTTAATCCTTTAAGTATAGACCATATATCAGATATACTTATCAGTAAAAAAGGGATTTCTCAAAGAGATGCAAGATTTTTTGCCTGTCTCTCAGAGGGAAAGATAGGTAAAGCATTAGAGATGGATAGGGAGATAGTCAGGGCTGAAAGGGATAAAATACTGAAGATATTCTCAGACAGCCTTCTTGCAAGTGCATCCAGTCTATTCAGGTTGGCATCTGAATTCTCAAAAGACAGAGAGACAATGGAAAATATCCTGTTAATAATAAGCATATACCTGCGGGATATCCTTGTTTTTAAAGAAGCAAGGGAAGAATCTTTACTGATTAATCAGGACATGATCTCTGAGATCACATTGATTAGAAAAAGAATAAGTTCAACAGAAATTATGGATATTATCTGTTTTATACACGGCATTGTAATATCCCTTTCCAGAAATATAAACAAAGAACTCGCGATGGGAGAATTACTCATGAGAATAAGGGAGACAATAAAAAAATGAAAAAGATTGTGGTTATAAGATATCGGAATAAAGATAAAACCTTTTATTTTGATTCATCTGGCTTAGAATTAAAAAAAGGTGACAGGATAATCATCAAAGATGGAAAGAAGGTGAGTCATGCTATTGTATCCGCACACCCCACAGCATCCCATCCTTTATTAAGTTCTTTAACTTCTTTACCTCTAAATAATATAATAAGAAAGGCTACGACTGAAGATGAAATCCGCATAAAAGAAAACATAAAGGCAGAAAGCGGGGCATATTCATATTGTGTGAAGAGAATACATGAGAGGCAGTTATCAATGAAGCTTATCGATGTAGAGGCTTTGTTTGATGAGAATAAGCTCCTCTTTTATTTTACATCTAATAAAAAGGTTGACTTCAGAGAATTAATCAAAGACATGTCATATAAGTTTAAGCAGAGGATAGAGATGGTTCAGATAGGGGTTCGCAATAAATCCAGGATATTAAATGGATACGGGGCGTGTGGATACCCGCTTTGCTGTTCAAGCTTTTTAACAGAATTTAAACCAATAACCATAAAAATGGCAAGAGAGTTAGAGATGCCATTGAATCCTTTTAAGATATCAGGTCTCTGCGGAAAACTTATGTGTTGTATAGCATTTGAAAAGGACTCAAATAATAGTTGTAACCATGCAAGGTGCAAATCAAAAAAAAAAGGTTATGGAAAATAGAAAGGTATTAAAAAAATGAAAAAGTTTTATATAACAACACCGATATATTATGTTAATGATATTCCTCATATAGGGCACGCATATACAACTGTTGCAGCAGATGTTTTGGCACGATATAAACGGATGAAAGGATTTGAGGTATTCTTTCTTACAGGAACGGATGAACATGGTCAAAAGGTTGAAAAACAAGCAAAGTTAAATGGAGAAACACCTCAGGAACTGTCAGACAGGGTAGTAGAAAACTACAGGAGCTTATGGAAGAGACTGAATATCTCTAATGACGACTTCATAAGGACAACTGAAGAGAGACATAAAGAGGCAGTTGTATCTCTCTTTATGACGATATATAAAAATGGAGATATATATAAAGGTGAATATGAGGATTGGTATTGTGTGCCGTGTGAGACATACCTGACAGAACTGCAGTTAATAAATGACACCTGTCCTGAATGCGGTCGACAGGTTGGTAAGGTAAAAGAGGAGAGTTATTTCTTCAGGATGTCAAGATATCAGGAGCAACTCCTTAATCATATAAATGACCACCCTGATTTTATCCAGCCTCTATCCCGCAGAAATGAGATATTAAGTTTTATTAAGAGCGGGTTAAAAGACCTTTCTATCAGCAGGACAGGTTTCAAATGGGGCATACCTTTGCCTATAGATAACCAGCATTTGATCTATGTATGGTTTGATGCGCTATCTAACTATCTTACATCAACTGGTTACCCTGATGATATGGAACGATTTAACAGATTCTGGCCTGCAGATATACATATTATGGGCAAAGACATTATAAGGTTTCATGCAGTCTACTGGCCTGCATTTCTTATGTCTGCTAATATCCCTCTTCCTGAAAAGGTATTTTCTCATGGCTGGTGGACAATAGAAGGGGAGAAGATGTCCAAGAGCAAAAGTAATGTCATAGATCCTGCTAAGGTGGCAGAAAGATATGGCAGTGATCAATTCCGATACTTTCTCTTAAGAGAAGTACCTTTTGGGCTTGATGGAGATTATTCAGAGGAGGCATTTATTGATAGAATCAATTCTGACCTTGCCAATGACCTTGGCAATCTCCTGAACAGAACACTGACAATGATTGAGAGGTATTGCAAAGGGAAAATACCTCCGCGTATAGATGGTAAAGACAGAGATGATATAGAGTTGTCTCTGATTGAAAAGGTAAACGGGCTTTCCTTTAATGTAGAACATAATATGGGAAATCTCCAGTTTCACCTTGTTCTCTTTGATATATGGTCAGTAATTAATGCTGCAAATCGATCTATTGAGGCTGCATCGCCATGGAAGGAAAAGCAGAAGGAAACCCTTTCAAATTTCCTTTATGTATTGACAGAGACCATCAGGATCATATCGCTATATATATATCCATTTATGCCTAACAGTGCCATGGAGATATTAAAACAATTAGGGATAGATATTGATAAACATGAATGGTCACTTAATGGTGAGTGGGGAGGATTAAAGTCTGATACACAGATATCAAAGGGATGTGTGCTGTTTCCAAAAATAGAAAAGATTGAGGATCAAAAAAGATCGGCTGTATCGCACGATACTGTCAAAATAACTGCTCAAGGAGTCACATCTGGTTCTACGGATATACAATCTAAAACAAATGAGATCACAATAAAAGAATTTTCTAAGATAGACCTGAAGGCAGGAAAGGTATTAGAGGCAGAAAGAATAATCGGCTCAGAGAAGTTGTTGAAACTTGTGATAGATATTGGCAGAGAAAAGAGACAGGTAGTAGCCGGAATAGGAAAGAGGTATTCTCCAGAAAATATAGTGGACAAAAAGGTAATTCTGGTTGCTAACCTGAAACCAACAAAGATTATGGGGATTAAGTCAGAGGGAATGATATTGGCAGCAGGGGAAAAAGAGGTAGAAGGGTTGGCTACATTTGATGAAGATATAAAGGCAGGAGCTAAAGTAAGGTAGGTGACTTTGTTATCCAGCCGCCTTATTAAAGAGAAGTTGTCCGTCATCTAAACCTATCTCTACCCTGTCACCTTCTTTAAATTCACCCTGTAATATCTTCATGGCAAGAGGATTTAATATATCTCTCTGAATTATTCTCTTTAGAGGCCTTGCTCCAAAGACCTGATCATATCCTTCAATCGAGAGATATTCCTTAGCATTATCATTAACAGATATCTCTATCTTTTTTTCAGCCAGTCTTGCTATCAAGTCTCGCAACTGGATATCTATTATCTTCTTTAAATGCTCAACATCAAGGGGATGAAAGATGATGATATCATCAATCCTGTTGAGAAATTCAGGACGGAATTTATCTCTCAGCCTATCCCAGACCGTTATACGCATCTCTTTCTCATCTTTTTTAACAAGCTCCTGTATCTCATAACTTCCTATATTTGAGGTCATGATTATTACACTATTTTTGAAATTTACAACCTTACCCTTTCCATCCGTAAGACGCCCATCATCCAGCAATTGGAGCAAAATATTTAAGACATCAGGATGCGCCTTTTCTATCTCATCCAACAGGATCACACAATATTGTCTCCTCCTGACAGCCTCTGTAAGCTGCCCGCCTTCCTCAAAACCAATATAACCAGGAGGCGCACCAATGAGTCGTGATACTGTATGTTTTTCCATATATTCTGACATATCTATCCGTATCAGAGCCTGTTCATTATCAAAGAGAAGCTCAGCCAACGCCTTGCCTAACTCTGTCTTTCCTACTCCTGTAGGTCCTAAAAATATGAATGAGCCAAGTGGTCTGTTCGGTTCCTGAATACCTGACCTTGCCCTCCTGATGGCATCTGCCACTGCAATTATTGCCTCGTCCTGTCCTACTATCCGCCTTCTTAACCTCTCCTCCATATTTACCAGTTTTTCCATTTCTCCTTCAAGCATCCTCGATACAGGTATCCCCGCCCACCTGGAGACAACCTCTGCTATATCCTCTTCATCCACCTCCTCTTTTAACATCTTCTGAGATAACTGGACTGCCTGAAGCCCTTTATTCTCCCTCTCTACATCTTTTGACAGCTCTATCAATCTGCCATATTTCAACTCTGCTGCCCTCTCTAAATCTCCGTCTCTCTCAGCCTTTTCAGCCTCTGTCTTTATATTTTCAATCTCTTCTTTAATATCTCTTATCCTTTGAATTGCCTCTTTTTCTGTCCTCCATTGAACCTTTAATCTTTTTGTCTCATCTCTTAGCCCGTTTAATTCTCTATCTATCTTTTCCAATCTTTCTGCTGCACTCTCATCCTTATCCTTTTTTACTGCCTCTCTCTCTATCTCAAGCTGTCTGATTCTCCGCTCTTTCTCATCCAGATCAGAAGGCATGCTGTCTATCTCCATCCTCAGTCTTGAGGATGCCTCATCCATCAGGTCAACTGCCTTATCAGGGAGGAACCTGTCAGAGATATATCTATTGGATAATACAGCAGCGGATATCAGCGCAGAGTCCTTTATTCTTACGCCATGATGTACCTCATATCGTTCTTTTAAACCTCTGAGGATAGATATTGTATCCTCAACTGATGGTTCATTGATCATTATAGGCTGAAATCTCCTCTCTAAGGCAGCATCCTTTTCAATATGCTTTCTATATTCATCTATAGTAGTAGCGCCGATACACCTAAGTTCTCCCCTAGCAAGAGCTGGTTTTAACATATTAGAGGCATCCACAGCACCTTCAGCGGCGCCAACCCCTACAAGGGTATGGAGTTCATCAATAAACAGGATCACCCTCCCCTCTGATTCAGTAATCTCTTTTAACAATGCCTTTAACCTGTCTTCAAATTCTCCCCTGAACTTTGAACCTGCTATCAGCGCACCCATATCCAGACTTACAACACTCTTATCTTTAAGGCTCTCGGGCACATCCCTGTTTACCACCCTCTGTGCCAAACCCTCAGCAATTGCAGTCTTTCCCACACCCGGTTCGCCTATTAAGACAGGATTATTCTTTGTCCTCCTTGAGAGTACCTGAATTACCCTCCTTATCTCTTCATCTCTCCCTATTACAGGATCGAGCTTTCCTTTTCCTGCAAGTTCTGTCAAATCACGGCAATAACGGGTCAATGCCTGATACTTATCCTCTGGATTCTGATCTGTCACCCTCTGTGTTCCCCTGATATCCACTAATACCTTGTAGATGTGATCTTTAGTGATACCATTTTTCTTTAATATGGAAGATGAAGAATATCCACCATCAGCGATTGCAATAAAAAGGTGCTCAGTGCTAAGATAATCATCCTTAAGATGTTCTCTCTCAGCATCTGCCTTTTGAAAGAGACCTTTTAAGTCTGGACTGATATATATCTGTCCTATTGAGCCAGAGCCTGTAATTTGAGGAAGCCCTTTAAGTCCTTTATCTAACTCACTCCTTATAATCTCCTGATTAACCCCAAGTTTTTTTATAATTGAGGTTATTATTCCTTCTTTCTGATCTATAAGCGCTGAAAGGAGATGTTCTACCCCTATATATTGATGACTATTCTTTTCTGCGATCTCCTGTGCATTCTGGAGGGCTTCCTGTGCCTTTACAGTAAATCTGTCAAATCTCATATATACACCACCTCCCCGCTACATTGCACACCTGAAACCAAAGGACGGCTGTCCAAGAGTGGGCATAAGTGCAGTTCTATGTGTGGTTCTTGCAAAATCTTTGGGGGCATCCCATGACCCTCCTCTTGCCACCCTGTATTTTTTACCAAATGTCTTTCTTTTAATAACAGGACTGTCAGGATATGCCGTGTACCATGAATCTGTCCATTCTCCTGCATTTCCTGCCATATTAAATAGTCCGTAGGGGCTTACACTCTCTGGATAGCTATCCACTGGAACTACCCAGATTATACCTGAAACTAATGTATTAGCGTTTCCCTTTGTAAAGTCATCTCCCCATGGCCACATTCTCCCGTCCTCTCCCCTTGCTGCCTTTTCCCATTCCTCCTCTGTCGGCAGTCTTTTTCCCGCCCATTTGCAATATGCATCCGCATCATACCAGGTGACACCTATTACAGGCTGATCTGTTTCATTCTCAGGCAGACCTTCGTATGTCCAGCTAGATGGACCTGTTCTGCCAGTGGACTGGATAAACTTCAGGTATTTTTTAACACTTACCTCATATTTATCTATATAAAATGCCCTTGTATATACCCTATGTCTGGGAATAGTATCTGCCCCTATCTCCAGACCTACCTTTCCATCATCTACTGAACTGCCCATAGTAAACCACCCAGAAGGAATGAAAACCATCTCATCAGGTATCTTTCTTTTTGTTATATGATTAAGGATAGCACACCCCATAAAAGAAAAACATATTATCACTGCAATAAGAAATGAAGAAATATATCTATTTTTCAGGATTTTCCCTGTCATTCTGTACCCACATCCTTTGCACACCTGAATCCAATAGAACGATGCCTCTTTTTTGGTAATGAGGCATAACTACGATTGGTTGTCCTTGAATAAGGATTACCCGGCAGAAGCCACCCCCCTCCACGAATTACTTTAAATTTCTTTCCAAATGTCCTTCTCTTTAACTTGCTCCCTGGATATGCCTTATACCATGACGCTGTCCACTCCACGACATTTCCTGCCATATTATATACACCATAAGGGCTTACTCCATCTGGAAAACTACCTACAGGTAATGTTCCTCCTGCATTAATATCTTCTACATTTGCTTTATTTTTATCATATTTATTACCCCATGGCCACATCCTTGCATCAATCCCCCTTGCTGCCTTTTCCCACTCCTCCTCTGTTGGCAGTCGCTTTCCTGTCCACCTGCAGTACGCATCAGCATCATACCAGTTTACATAGATTACAGGGTGATCTGCCAATTCTTCAGGAACACTCCCTTCATCCCTCCATGGATATATGTCTGGAAATCTTGGATCATAAGGGGGAGAATGACCTGTTGCATCCAGAAATTTTTTATATCTTGAAGTAGTCACCTCATATTTATCAATAAAAAATCCCTTTAGATAGACCTCATGTCGGGGTAATTCATCTACTCCTATATCAAAACCTATCCTTCCATCCTTCTCTGAGCTTCCCATTATAAAACTTCCATCAGGAATAAAGACCATCCCATCAGGGATATCTGCCATCTCAACAGACCATCCATTGATACTAAAGGCAAGTTGAACAAACAAAGATAGAAGAATTATAAGATACTGCATAATAACATTATCCGGGGTTACTACCTCCAGCACACCAAAACTTGCTTCTTCCAGGTGGTATAGGACTGCCTCCTCGAATAGACTGGTATTCACAATTATTCATTTGATTATTATGGCATGATAGGTAGCATCTGAACTCATAGTACCCATCATTATTCTCATCAGAATAAAACCATTTGGGTTTGTAATCCATTGTGGCACTTGCTACTGGCGCAAAATTTATAAGATGGGTGTCAACCACACCATCACTCATCCCGTCTTCAGAGTCAGGAGGTAAAAAACCGCCATTCCCATCTCCATATATAGTATTCTGTGCCTCTATATTGCTATGGACATTATAATGGCACTCATGACAATATGCGCCTGTATACTGGAGATGATACATATGCAGATTTGCGTTCCATTGGTTAGCACCTGGATTATTCGGCTTTCCAAAAAAATTTGTCCAGCTTGAATTTCGTCGATCAGCACCTGGCTCATTAGGATCAAATGCCCGCCTGTCATGACACTGAAAGCACAAGAGGAAGTTTTCCCAGTGATTACTATTAGCTCCATTAGATTGCGAACAACCCTTTGGATTGTCTCCCTCAAAACACCTTGTAGGATCAAGTATGTCTGTATTATACCTGTTCCTTAAGATACGGATAAATTTAGACCCATGTGGACCTACTGCCTTTTGATCAGATGGAAGGAAAGGTTTAAGGGCTAAAAAAAGGGATGGTATATCAGTTGGCCTCAGGTTGGATTCTGTCACAGGTCCTCTTACTTTACTGGTCGCCTCACTGTTATGGCAGTCTGTGCATTGTATGGTAAGATTACTCAGCGCCAGAGAAGGATTAGAACAGTCAAGGTTAAAGGCTATTTCTAACTGCTTGCATAACTGAGGCGAACCATTCCTGCCATGGGATGCAACAGGATGGAATGCAGCATTTGCAGACTGCTGGGTATGGCCTGCCTCTATATCAGGTGTATTAGGATTAAACTCCTTTCTCTTATTGCTGAATCCCCTGAGACTCAGATTTTTTTCAGATGGAAGCAGATCACGTGGGTCAGACCTTCTGTCTGTATCATCAGGGAATCTATCTCCTGCAAAGATTGTAAAATAACTGTTTCCATGGCACCTGAAGCATATCTCATATACATAAGGTTCACCCTCATTACCTGGGACATCTGCCCCAACCACATTTCCATCAATATCTATCCCTTTCATACCTTTGAGCCTGTTTGAAGGTATCACCTGATGCGGATTATGACAATCCACACACTCTATATGACGATTATCAAATCTCCCTGATCCCGGTGGAAATTCATTATCTATCGGCGGAGAAGGACTGAATAATTCTACCCCTTCCTGAGGTCTTGATATAAATACTGGCTCATGCCCATGTGATAGCGCAAGGTTCATTGCAGCTCCACATTCTCTCCCTGCGCCTAAATATGTCCCATTATTAAAATCTCTGCAATTAGTATCAGGAGGAATGCTTTTAGACCTGTCTTTTTCAAAGTGTGAATATATATCAGGCGCAGGCCTGCCCGGTCCCACTATGAAGCCGGTATTATTGCCTGCTATCAATGGTGTCCCTTCAGGTGAGTGGCAAAGAAAGCATGTAGCCTCTGTAGAGTCTTTATTATCGTTTGGATTGGTACCTACACCCTCTCTATGCAGCCTCTTTGCACCTTGAACAGTATGGGGATCATGGCAGTTCCTGCATGCAAACTCAGCTACTGTATGTTTCCCGTCAAAATCATAGCCGGATCGTGGGTCGTTCGGATTATTATTGAAAATAGGATATTCTGCATGCATAGCAGTACTTTGTTCATGTGTGCTTCCAACCCACCCTGGTTTATCATGACAATAGAGACAGATCAGTTTGTCAGATGGATTCGGCTTACCCTGAAACAGACTTGCCCTCAGGAACTTCGGGTATGTGACTGCATGTGGATTATGGCATGATGTGCACTGAACTGCATCAAATTTACCCGGAAAATTGCCTTCAGCTCTCCTCATTGGTGAGATAGGTGTGGGATCTGTAATCTTTGCTGTCAGAGGTCCAGGGTCAACTAACTCAGTATCTTTAGCAGCAAGCGCAGAATCAAACACAAATGATACCGGATGATCATTTTCTAACTTTGTGCCTATTACCCTTGTATTGCCAGTCAGAACTCCACTCCCCACAGGGGATGCATTATCCGGCATCTTCCTGATTCCCAATATATTAGAAATCGGATCAGTACTATATCCCCCTGATCCTGGTGCATTTATTACACTTCCAATGGCGATTGTCCCATCATGACATGAGAGACATAATCTGGAATAACCTGTTGGCGCACCCACATTTAACTCACCCTCAAATGAAAAACTCCAGACCTGATCATATAATGTATACTTTGCAGTTGATAGATTACGGTTCCAGATAGGTGCTCTTATTGATGTAGCCTCAGCACTTGCCCCATGCGGTGTATGACAGAAGACACATATCTCAGAGGTTACATCAGTAAATACACCCCTTTGAACGTTCTTATCTGTTGGTGGTGTTGATGAGAGATTATGCTTTGTATTTCTCACATCCTCTAATACCCCCCCTGGAGGAAGGGGCTGACCTTCAACACTATCCCTATCCCATAAGAGATATATCGAAAAAAAGACAATAACAGGAGACAGGAGACAGAAGACAGGAGACAGGATGATATGTGAAAATCTGTGTAATCTATCTTTCCTCTTCATTGTTCTTCTCCAATGAATTTAAAGACTTCTACCCTCTGATTATATGTATCTGCAACATAGATGTTTTCATTTATATCAATAGATATACCTGCAGGCAGCCAGAAATTTCCTTCTTTAGAGCCAGATCTCCCAAAGTTCATCAATAACTCTCCATTTTTATTAAATATCTGGACAGTATCATAGATACCATCTACCACATAGATATTATTATTTTTATCTACAGCAATACCCTTTGGCTTTGAGAATGTCCCGATGGTATTCCCTAACCTTCCAAACTTATTTAAAAATCTTCCATCAGGATCAAATATCTGTATTCTGAAATTCATTGAATCAGTGATATAGATAAGCCCATCCTTATCTATTGTTATATGGGTAGGAAAGTTAAATTCTCCATCCCTGCTTCCACGTTTCCCAAATTCAAACATCTTCGTGCCCTTAATTTTATATGCCATTACCTTTTGATTGCCTGTATCTACTATATATACAAGACCATTTATGGGATTATATGCAACTCCTGATATACGTTTGAAATCCTCCCCCTCTCCTATATCATTTAAAAAATTTCCCTGATTATCATATACAAAGACCCTGTTTAACAGAGAATCTGAGACATATACCCTGCCGCTCATATCCACAGTCACACCAACAGGTGAAAGCATTCTTCCACCCGGAAATTTGAATATCTGTCTGTATTTCTTTTGCTCAAGATCAAATATATGAACAACCTGAAGTCCTGTGTCTGTAATATAGATATTTCCTTTTCTATCTGAAGCGACTGCGAATGGCCTTATAAGATGAGGTGCTTCCTCACTGCCAAAGATAAATTCAACCACCTTTTTAAAAAAGGTTTTCTTTTTCCCAATGTCCTTTGGTTCTCTGAGACTCCTCACATACGATATCTTTGGAGGCTCTGGAGGCAGTGGCCAGACAATATTTTTTTTAGGTGGAAGCTCTGCAGTAGCACAGGAAGTAAATAAGAACAGAAGGATAAGGATAAATATAGAACTTGTTTTTTTAAATAACAATCTCTTTTTCATCTAAATTTACCCTAAAAAGATCTATTTGCCCTTACATAAACCGCATCTATCTCTGTTACAACCCTGCTTTTTTCTTCCCGTGACTTTCTATACTCAAGGCTCATAAGCACTTTCCCAAGCCTGTAATATACAAATGAACTTGCCTCAAACAGTTTTCTGTCATTAGAAAACCTATTATCCTCATACGTCTCTCTCACTTTCATATCTATGCTAACATTTCTTAGGGGATAGGTCAACCATTGACCCTCTCCAAAGATAGTCTGTCTGTCTTCCAGAAATTTCTTTGGAAAGTCCTGCAAGGAGTAACCCGTTGAAAATATAAGCCCTCTCCATAGATAATATGTGGTATTCAGATCAAATAATATGGTATTTCCAACAGCGCCAAATCCCCTTATATTGGAGTATGATGCATTGCTCTGAAGTAAAAGATTATCCCCATGCAGCAGAATATTTCTAAAGTAATTACTATCCGCACTCAATGCCAACCTGTGCTCCTGCTGATCCTCATTGATTGCGACTGTAATTGTCCTCCGTATATCATTAAACGTATAAGATGCCCTCCCATGTACAAACCTTACATCTGTATTATCTATACCAAAACTAATACTATTTATTAAGTCCGTAGATGATACATTGGCAGGTTCAGTTCTATTTGTTCCGTAAGAGATATTATATGATGAGTTAAGATGAACCCTCCTTAATGTCTTGATATAACTTATAAAATATCTATAGTTTTGAAATATTGACTTTGTATCTAGAAGTCCGTTTGTATTGGTTAACCCATACGATGCTGTAAGACCTGTTATCATACCGAAGATCGGTCTATAATTTACTCCCATACTTCCAAAGTGTGAATCGCTTCTTGTAAGGGTTGAATCAAACAGCAAAAACCTATAACTGCCAAAGATATCTGCCTTCTGATTCGGCCTTACATTTATATTACTATTAAAGACATGTCTCTTGAATTTATTAAAAGACTCAGATGGATTTTGAAAATAGTCATAACTGACATTTCCTTTTACAAGCCTGCTCGGTCTGTAAGATAAAGACATCCCTCCGCTATTTTCCCTGAAAAAGCTGACGCCCGGAATGGCAGAACCAAGAGAGGATGTCCTTGTAGAATAGTTTCCATATCCCCTTGCAGAGAGAGAGGTTGTTAATTGTGTGTCTACATTCAGGTTATAGCTGCTGCTTTTTGTTGAACCAGTATCCTCTACATCAAATGAAGAGAACTGATATTTTGTAACAATCCGTGTCTCACCTATCCTTCCACTCGTCTCTATACTTGCAGCCCTATTCCTTGTATCGCTCTGAACAATGGATTCATCACTCGTGACATCCACCTGATAGAGATTTAATCTTAATCGGGGCATTCTCCTTAAAGGTATATCCCATGAAATATTATATGTGGTAGATGTGCTGCTGGTAGAGGTAAAGAGTTTATTATCCCTTTTAATCCTCTGGACAAACAGCCGCAATGGTGTCTTCCTTGGGAGGAGATTTATTGAAAGGCTGCCATCCCTTATCTTGAATCGGTTTTTTTCTGAAACACCACTGTTATCTATTACATCCTCAAGAAATGATATATTTCCTGAATATGTGCCAAGCCTTGGATCAACAATATCGCCAAAACCTCTTAAATTATACCTCTGTTGAAAGGTAGTTGTCTCGCTTTTATCATTATTCTGAATCGTACTAAGTTTACTATAAGAAAGATCTATTGACCCACCAAGATGAAGATGTTGAGCATCAGCATCTTTTATATAAGAAAATAACAAAATTAAAACAACAGAACAAACAAATAATCCTTTTTTTAACTTTAGTAAGAACAGTCTATCTTCCACAGTTTTATATTCTTCCCCTTCCTACAAAATCTATACATCCCCTTTTGGCAAAGAGGGGCAAACTCTTACAACAGCTTGACCAATGCCGCAACAATGACAATACCTGTCGCTGCAATAGCGCCCAGTTTGATAGTAAGACGCATTTCAAGCTCTTTCATGTCACGTTTCAGTGAAGTCTCAAGCTCTTTCATGTCATGTTTCAGTGAAGTCTCAAGCTCTTTCATGTCATGTTTCAGTGAAGTCTCAAGCTCTTTCATGTCA
>JBHHUU010000032.1:0-17030 GCA_046753905.1 Nitrospirota bacterium
TAATGCATCTTTAAACATAGTAGATTCAAGAGGTAATGTTCAGAAAGCTATCCCAAATGTCTCCAGAGAATTGAGACGATTAATAGTTATAACAGCAAAGACACGGGGTAAGATTGGCGTAGCGCTCCTGAGAAGAAGGATGGTCTAAAACGACTCAAACAACTTATTGATATCCTGAGAGATATAGATCAATACGAGTTACCTGCTTATTATATGCCTGATATTATTGATCAGCTCCAGGATATATCAGGTAAGGGGACTACAAACTTGGGAAAGATAGAGTATTATAAGAGATATTATTGGGGGTGAATTTAGAGGACATTAAAAAGGATAAAAATAGGGAATGATCTATCTTGCATCTTTTAACATAAAACAATTATGCCGAACAGTATTGTAACCGTCCCCTTTATCAACTTCTTGACTGATGACCCTTTGCAAAATGTATTTTGTAGGTTTGACCCTTTGGTCTACAGAACAAAATGTATTTTGTAGGTTTGACCCTTTGGTCTACAGAATAGAGAAAAACATCACATCCACACAGACCTATCCACTGCCTCTATCAGTGGTGATATTTCACTTGACAAGTAGATAATATATATTTAAATTAAAAGTATCTTGTGAGATACCATTTGTCGCAATGATAAAACTTGCTTTGAATGCCCTATTTAAAGATACTACTGAAAGAAGAAGGACAATTACAAGGGAATTAGAGAACAGGGTATCTAACCTGATATCCACATTAAATGATATAATTAACAATGTTCAGGAAAGGCTAAAAAAGGGGTTAGAATACTCATCACAGATTAGAAATAAGAGGGGGAGAAGGACTAATATTACATCAGATGGGGATGGCATATCAACAGAGAGGTGACTTAAATAAAGCCCTTGAAATATATGAGGACAGCATTAATCTAAAGGAAAAGATAGGAGATGAAACAGGCAAGGCTCTTACCTTAGGACAGATAGGCTATATATATGAGATAAAGAGAAACTACAACAGGGCATTGGATAATTACCAGACAGACTTTACTCATTTCCCGGCAGATATGAATCCAAAAGCCAAAACTTCTTTAATAAGATGTATCCAGAGGGTAAATATAAAAATGGGGGTAAATAGAGATGATACCTTATAATCTTGATTTAGATGCATTATTAAACTATGCTGTTTACCACGCAGATGAAAGATTAAGGGGAGAGGGATTGATCTAACGGCGAGTAGTGTACTAACTAAATAAGGAGGAGGTGATTATTATGGCAGTTGCAAGGATTACTACAATAACAGCTTCTTCTCCTGCTGGCTGGCAGGAGGCAGTTCAGGAAGGTCTTGACAGGGCAAATAAGACATTGAGAAACATTACAGGTGTTAAGATATTGGATCAGAAAGCCAAGATAGAAGATGGAAAGATTGCAGAATATAGGGTTACAATGGAGATAATTTTTGTATTAGAGGATTAATGTACAGGAGGTAAAAAATTGGCAAATCAATATATAAATCTTATGATAGAAGATAAAGTGGCAAAGGTTACAATCAATAATCCTCCGGCAAATGCCTTGAGCAGCCCTGTAATGAAAGAGTTGCAAGAGACCTTTAAGGAACTTGCTGATAATAATGATGTAAAGGTAATAATTGTTACAGGTGCAGGAAACTTTTTTGTTGCAGGCGCTGACATTAAAGAGATTGCAGCCATTTCATCAGCAGAGAGGGGTGAAGAGTTGACTGCTGCGGGACAGGGAATACTAAACATTATAGAGGGGATGGAAAAGCCTGTGATAGCTGCCATTAATGGTTTCTGTCTAGGGGGTGGATTAGAACTGTCAATGGCATGTCATATAAGGATTGCCGGCGATAGAGTAAGATTTGGACAGCCTGAGATCAATCTTGGGATAATACCTGGATTTGGAGGCACACAGAGACTTGCTCGATTAGTGGGAAGGGCAAAGGCAATAGAATTAATCCTTACTGGTGATGTTATATCTGCTCAGGATGCAAAAGCAATTGGTCTGGTTAACAAGATTGTGCCTGGTGGAGATGTCATAAAGCACGCCAATGGACTGGCCAAAAAAATAGCCTCAAAGGGAGGGATTGCTCTTCGGTCGGCATTAAAGGCAATAAAAGAGGGTTATTATCTCTCTTTAGAAGATGGACTCAAGTTAGAATCAAGGCTTTTTGGGAAGGTATGCGAGACAGAGGATATGAAAGAGGGACTAAATGCCTTTATAGAAAAGAGACAGCCAAGGTTTCAAGATAGATAATATTGGGAGGAGGTATGTTTATGGGACTGAGGGATAAGAAGATAGCAGTCCTTGTTGAGGATCTGTATCAGGATCTGGAGGTCTGGTATCCTCTTTTGCGATTAAGAGAGGAAGGTGCTATTGTAAAAACAGTAGGCACAGGGAATAAAAAAGTCTATAAAAGCAAACATGGATATGAGATAGAGGTTGATACAGACGCAGGTAAGTTATCATCTGATGATATAGACGGAATAATTATACCAGGGGGATATGCACCTGATATACTTCGGAGATACGAATCTGTGATTACACTGGTAAGAGACTCTTTTTATGCAGACAGGGTAATATCCTCTATATGTCATGGTGCATGGGTATTGGTCTCCGCAGATATATTAGCAGAACGAAAAGCCACATGTTTTTATGCCATAAAAGATGATATTATCAATGCAGGGGCAAAATATATTGATGAAGAGGTAGTAGTAGATGGCAAATTGATTACCTCACGTAAGCCGGAAGATCTGCCAAGATTTATGCAGGAGACCATCCGTGCTCTTCAATAGATTTAAGAGGTATATCATATAGAGGAGATCATGCTATTAATAGGGATAATAAAGGGATACTTTATGTTGTTAGCACACCTATAGGTAATTTAGAGGATATAACTTTAAGGGCATTAAGGATATTAAAAGAAGTAGACATAATAGCAGCCGAAGACACAAGGCATACAAGAAAACTTGTCTCCAACTATAATATAGATACACGACTAACAAGTTATCATGATTATAACAAAGAAGAAAAGGGATTGGTTCTAACGCATAGGATGAAAGAGGGCGAGGATGTGGCATTGGTAACTGATGCAGGGACACCCGGCATATCAGACCCGGGTTATTTTATTATTAATATGGCTATTAGAGAAGGGATTAAGATTGTGCCTATTCCTGGTGTATCAGCATTTACAGCAGCTATATCTATCTCTGGGCTTCCGACAGATTCATTTACCTTTGAGGGATTTCTCCCTGTTAAGAGGGGAAAAAGAAGGAAGAAACTTCTTGAACTTAGGGAAGAGAAGCAGACACTCATTTTTTTTGAATCTCCATATAGACTGCTAAAGACAATGAATGATATATTAGAGGTTATTGGTAACAGAAGGGTTGTTATTGCAAGAGAACTTACCAAGATATTTGAAGAGACAATTAGATGTAATGTCTTTGATAGCATAGAAATGCTGCAAAATAAGAGGTTAAAGGGGGAAATCACTATTATACTTGAAGGAATGACTAAAAAATAATGAAACAGATCATCCCCAGCAATCACCCACGAGCATGAAAATTATCCCTCCTTTGCTAAAGGAGGAAACTTGTACTCTCCACAATCCTCTTTTCCCCCTTTAGCAAAGGGAAAAACTTATACTCCCCCTTTAGCAAAGGGGGGCAAAAGGGGAGCAGGGAAAAAGGTTGTTGACATTAAGCTGACAAAGTTTGTCCCATCCCTTGCAGAGATTCCGAGCAAAGAACTTGAGGCACTTAAGGAAAGGAGCGTAAAGAGCGGTTTTGACTTTATTGACTTCTGGACAGTGAATTTTGACTATCAGGATGGAGAGCCATTTGAGCATCACTGGCAGGCATACCGCACAAGAAAGGATCGCTCCATTCCCACTGTATCCAATTCTGAATTTGACAAATATCCGAAAAAAGGTAAATATATTGCCTGTGTTAAGGTGGTGGATATATTTGGATGTGATACGAGTATAACGGTTGAGGTGGAGATATAATGAATAGCGATTTAATAAAGCAACTATTTCATTCCTTCATCAATAAGGATAACGATTCATTCTTGAAAGCGGCAAATGAGATAATCAAGAATGAAGAAAGGAAAAAACATCGAATCCTTGTAAAAGAATTGAAGGAGATATTAAATAAGAATATAGGCATTTATTCCTATGGCTATCAAAAGAGGTTAAAGGAAGCTATACCTATACCAAGAGATATAGAAAAAGGGTTTCCTCTTCTTGAGATAAAGGAGTTCCACTTAGACTGGTTAGATGTGATTTTAGCAAATGAGGTTGTCCTGGCGTTAAAAAAAGTAATACAAGAGTTTGATAAGTCAGAAATTCTTGCTACCTACGGAATAAAGCCAAAACAAAAGTTGTTATTTTGCGGGCCTCCTGGAACAGGCAAAACACTAACAGCTCAGTTAATGAGTTCATTACTCGGATATCCAATGGCTTATATCAGGTTTGATGCTATTATTTCATCTTATCTTGGAGAAACTGCAACTAACTTAAGAAAAATATTTGATTTTTTTGAACAAGGCAGATGGGTTGTGCTGTTTGATGAGTTTGATGTAATTGGAAAGCATAGAGATGACCACTATGAACATGGTGAAATAAAAAGGGTTGTGAATAATTTCCTTCAGATGCTTGATAACTTTATGGGAGATAGCTTGATAATTGCTGCAACAAACCATCAACATCTCTTGGACCCCGCCTTATGGCGAAGATTTGACGAAACACTTTATTTTGACATCCCTGATGAAAAAAGGAGGATACTTATATTTGAAAAATACTTGAGGGTGATAACCAAAGACAGCTCTTTCGATATAAAACAATTATCTAAACAAACCGATGGTATGACTCCTGCGGAGATTGCCTTGATTTGTTTTGAATCCATTAAAAATAGTGTGCTCAATGATAGAGACAGGGTTGAGATAGATGATCTGACTTCTTCCATCATGGAGCAAAAGCGGAGAAGGGATATAAAAGGTCGGACAAATGGAGTTAAGTAATCATGCCTGAACAATATGATCATTTAAAACTACCCAGGATAGTCCAGGAATACGATAGAAGGAAATATGGTCCCCCTCTTGAATATAAGATGTCTGAGGGAAGGGATAAAAATAATTTTTACAAGACCCAGATAAAGACATTTCAGAATCTCAAACTAGATCAGGATGTTTTAAGGAAACATTATAGTAATTATTTTGACCCTTCGCTTATCTTTAAAATAGAAGTGAATCAAAGTGTTAGTGAGGAATCATTCCGAAATGAGTTAAGCCGCATGGGCATAGAAGTTATTTCGCCATCACCTGATAAAAAAGGATTCTGGGTTGTCTTTGCAGAAGATAGGGCATTGGATGAATTCTCAAAAAAGTTAAAGGACTATTCTGAGGAGAAAAAGCAATATAAGTTTTTCAATGCCATTGAAGCCCTTATGAATATTCCTCCTGAAGAAAAGATAGGGAAACAGTTAGAACAATATCCATTAGGGAAAGATGAATTCGCTTATCTGGATGTAGAGATATGGAGGATGGATAAACAAAGGCTTGATCAATTCATTGACGGAGATAACAGCCTTGCAGGATTAAGAAGATTTATTGAGGACAACAAAGGCAGAATTACTGACAGATTGATAACCACCAATTTTTGTCTTCTAAGGGTTTATGGAAATAGGACTCTTTTTGATGAAATCGTCGCCTCGTTCAGGGAAATTGCTTTAATAGATAGACCACCCAAGCCTTACATAACAGTTTCTACCCTCAATATCCCTAAAGAAGAGTTGAAGATTGAGAATCCTCCAACCGATAATGCAACAGGAATACTCGTAATGGATTCTGGTATTATTTCCAACCATCCCCTTTTGGAGAAAGCGGTTGGTGATGAAAAATCGATACCTACAAAACAGAGCAGTAAAATTGAAGAAGATAGACCAACAGATGATGTAGGACATGGAACCAGAGTTGCCGGGATAGCCTTATATGGTGATGTAAAAGAGTGCATTGATAATAAAAGATTTAATCCTGAAGTCTGGATATTTTCAGCCAAAGTCATGTTTGCTGAAGAACAGCCTGATGGAGCTATAGAGGCGGTATATGACCATGAAGAACTTTTCGAACATCAACTTGAAAAATCAGTCAGGTGGATTGCCGAGAATTACCCGACTTGTAAAGTTGTAAACATCTCTTTTGGCAATTTAAATAAGAGAATCCTCTCCGGCAGAAAACAGTTTAATCTATCTTCTCTAATTGATGAACTTGCTAAGGAATTGAAGATTATTTTTGTTATCTCAACAGGCAACTATAACGATTTTGATTTAAATGAGTATCCTGCTTATTTAGGAGATAAAACCAATGATGATACGAAGATAATCGATCCTGCCTCATCTGCTCTGGGCTTAACCATTGGATCAGTAGCCCCACCCTATGGTCCTGATATGAGTAACCAGTCGGATATCTTGTCTTCTCCAGCAAGGACATTATATCCCTCACCTTTTACGAGAGTCGGACCTGGATATAATGGCATGATAAAACCTGAGTTGGTTGAAATAGGAGGTAATGTAATAAGCGGTCATTATCAACCAGCACATAATATTGGCGGTAAAATGATTTCGCTAAATAAGGATTTTGTTCAGGAAGGAAAATTGTTCAATGTTGATGTAGGTACGAGTTTCAGTACACCAAAGATCTCAAACTGTGTTGCCCGACTCTGGAATAAATATCCTGATTATTCTGCAAATCTGATCAAGGCGATAATCCTGTCATGTGCAAGCATACCTGATGAAAAACCAGGGTTTTTGCAGGGTATAAATTTTTCAGATAGTAATAAACAACTGGCAGGTCTTCTTAATGTCTATGGGTATGGTATCCCTTCTTTGGATAAGGCAAAGTCTTCACAAGATAATAGAGTCTTGTTAATAGCAGATGATAAAATAGGAATAGACCACATCCATTTCTATCATTTTTTTCTTCCAGAAGAATTTATTAATGAATCTGGTAATAAACAATTAGCGGTTACGCTGGTCTTTGACCCGGTTGTAAATAAAAATAGAATTGATTACCTTGGTTGTATAATGGAGTTTCATCTATTTCATTCTCTGGAAATTAAGGAGATTGAACAATGTTTTAAACAGTTAAAGGTAGAGGATAGAGAGGAGGCAACTCTTCCCGAAAGCATTAAGTTGAAGGAAATAGACTTAAACCCTGGTGGAAATCTAAGAAAATCAGGAGTTCCCCAGAAAGGCATAAAGGTTTGGAAAGCAAAAGGAAACCCCAGAATTGACATTAATAAACCGCTCGTCCTTGCGGTTATTTGTAAAAATAAGTGGATAAACGATAACAACTACTTGCAAGACTATGCTGTAATCGTAACTGTTAAGCATGAAAAAGAGATAAAACTTTACGCCAAAATCAGGCAAAGGATTCAGGAAAGGATAAGGATTAGATAGGAGATATGAGTAGTCCAATCATAAATCTTGCAGCCCTTGAACCGCTTTATCTTCCCCATGAGATGCCCACACATCACCGTGTCAGGGCAAAGAGGGAGGGTGAGCCTGCAGAGATAGTAAAGGGAAGACGGCCGACTGATATAGTCATTGTCCAGAATCTTCGGCAATGTGTATCTGAGTGGCGGGAGGCTGATTATGCAGGGGCATCAGATACTACAAGGGAATTGCTTTATCACTGGTTTGAGAGGGATCATACCATCAGGAATAGATATATAGCCCATCAAGAGGAATATCTGAGCGGAGAGAAGAATCTGCTTTTAAAAAACTTGTAATAAGCCGAAGCCCTGAACGAAGCGAAGGAGAAGCGAATCTAAAAAGATAAATCAAGTTGTTTGGACTTTATTTGTTGTCCGGCAAAAAAATATCCAACATTAAGCTCTCCTTGTGGGAGAGGGTTAGGGTGAGGGGGATTTTCGGACTAAATGAAGAAAGAAACTCAGTTAATTAAAGAACATCATATATCACAGATATCGGCTTTGCAGCTTTTGCAGAATTTAGGCTATACCTATCTTACTCCTCATGAAGCATTACAATTACGGGGCGGCAGGGCAAGGGATGTAATCCTTGATGGTATTCTGGAAGACCAGATTAGAAAGATGAATAAAGTCTGGTATAAGGGAAATGAGTATCCATTCACAGAAGGTAATATCATTAGCGCTGTTCAGGCATTGAAAGATGTAATCTATGATGGTCTTGTCCGCACTAATGAAAAGGTTTATGACCTTTTATGTATAGGTAAAAGCCTTCAGCAATCTATTCAGGGTGATATCAAAAGTTTCTCATTCCATTATGTAGACTGGGATCATCCTCAGAATAATGTATACCATGTAACAGATGAGTTTGGTATTGAGCGTATAGGAAATAAAAGTAAATGTTCCCCTGATATTGTCCTGTTTGTTAATGGTATTCCTTTCTGTGTGATTGAATGCAGAGATATGGATATTGGCATCCACAGGAAACCTATTGAACAGGTGATTTCCCGTCATATCAGCAATCAAAAGGATGATAATATTCCTTATTTATTCCTTTACTCTCAGATTCTGATAGCACTTTCCATGAATGAGGCAAGATATGCAACTGTTGGAACTCCTATGGAATTCTGGGCGATATGGAAAGAGCAGAATGATGTTGAGGATAAAATCCGCTCTCTGATTAATAAGCCTCTTACAGTCAGGCAAAATGAGAGACTTTTTATGGATCGGTTCAGGTATCTCCGTAAACACTTTGATGCACTGGAATCTAAGGGGAAAAGGGAGGTTACTGAACAGGATAGAGCCTTATATGCCATGTGCAGACCTGAGCGTCTGCTTGATCTGACTTTTCGTTATATTCTCTTTGGTGCAGGTGAAAAAAAGATTGCCCGCTATCAGCAGTATTTCTGTGTAAAGAAGATTATGGATCGCATAACTGCCATAGATAAGAGTATAGGAAAACGTTCAGGTGGTCTGGTCTGGCATACACAGGGAAGCGGAAAGTCTCTTGCAATGGTTATGCTTGCCAAGTCAATTGCACTAGAGCCAACTATTGAAAGCTGCAAGATTATTATGGTTACTGAGTGCATTGACCAGTATGACCAGATATACAGAGCATTTCATCACTGCGGAAAGGAGATAGAACAAGCAAGGACAGGGAGACATCTACTTGAGTTGATTAAAGGGCATGGGAAACAGATCATTATAACTCTCACAGATAAGTTTGAGGCTGCTATGGGTGTCAGGAATATGAGAGAAACTGATTCAGATATCTTTGTTCTTGTAGATGAAGTAGGCGGGGAGTATAGCCGCTTTCCTGTCAGGATGAAAAGGGTTTTTCCCAATGCCTGCTATATTGGATTTACAGGAATACCTGTTATGAAGATGCACAAAAATACCATTGCCGCATTCGGCAGACTTATTGACTCGTACACTATTGAACAGGCAGTAAAAGATAGGGCTGTCGTGCCTCTCTTATATGAAAATCGTGGGTATACAGGACAGGAGAATGTAATGCGTATTGCGTGGGATATTAGTGAGCATTTTCGGGATAACTGGCAGGGAACGCCTTTTAAGGCACAACTCATTACTCAGGATAAGGCTGCAGCCCTGCTTTATAAAAGATATCTGGATGAATTTGGTATGGTCGTATCAGAAGTTCTTATCTCTGCTCCTGATATTTGTGAAGGTAAAGGGGATATCTATAAAGAGAATAGAGAAAAGGTTATACACTTCTGGAAGGTTATGATGGACAAATATGGCACAGAAAAAGAGTACAACAGGCAGATCATCAATGCATTCAAATATGGAGAAGCACCTGAAATTATCATTGTGGTTGATAAGTTAATTACTGACTTTGATGCCCCATGTAACACCGTGATTTATCTCACGCGAAGGCTTAAAGGTCAGACACTGTTGCAGGCAATTGCCCGCATTAATCGTTTATATAAAGGGAAAGAGTTTGGATATGTCATTGACTATTGCGGTCTGTCAGAGACCCCTGAGCATGTCTTTGACATTTATGGTCAGTTATCTGAATTTAACAGAGATGACCTGTTTAATATTATAGAAGATATTTCTGTGCCGACCCAGACTCTCCCTCAGAAGCATTCTGATTTATGGGATATCTTCAAGAGTGTCAAGAATAAAGGGGATGAAGATGCTTGTGGACGTCGGCTAACTGATAAGCCACTGCGGATAGAGTTTTACAAGCGTTTTTCAAGATATGCCCGAACCATGGCTGTAGCGGTCTCTTCATTAAAATTTCTTAAAGAGACTCCTGAAGAAAAGATTGCTGTATACCGCAGGGACTTAATTTTTTTTAAAGAAATTAGGAGAACAGTCCAGAGAAAATATGCGGAAGGCATTGATTTCTCAGACGAATATGAACCAAAGATACAAAAACTGATCGATACCCAGTTAGGCACAGGTGAAGTTGAGTATGCCGCCAGCGATGCAATAATGGCATTTAAGGAAGAAGGGATTAGTAGTGCTGACTATTTGAAAGAGACAAAAGAGATTATAAATACTGTGGTAAACCAAACAGGAGACAACATCCCTGAATCGCTAAGAGACAGAGATATTGCAAAGGCATATTTTAGTTGTATTCTAAAGGTATTTGAGTCTCATAAAGATGAGGGCTTTGATATAGCTATAGCTGCAGCAGAGGCAGGTATTGCCATTGATGATATTATTATGCAGAACCGCATTGTAAACTGGATAGCGAATATAGATATTCAAAATCAAATGCGCAATGAGATTGAAGACTATATCTTTGAACTGAAAAAGAGATATGGATTTCTTCTTTCCTTTGACGAAATTGACACGATTATGGACCAGTGCCTTGATATTGCAAGAAAGAGGCTGCCCTGAATTATGCCTACTACTCTTTAGAGCTTGATATAATTACATCCTTTTATCTGTAAATCATTGGTTGAAGAGATTATTATCTGACTATTATTTTTGATAGCAATATCATTCAATATCTC
Source organism: Nitrospirota bacterium (assembly GCA_046753905.1). Lineage (GTDB taxonomy): Bacteria > Nitrospirota > Nitrospiria > JBHHUU01 > JBHHUU01 > JBHHUU01. The sequence goes on from JBHHUU010000032.1 coordinate 10,972, forward strand.
TATCGCCAGTTGTTGTGACCTTGAATCTAAAGAGACCAGAGGGTCATCTATAATAAGAGGAAACGAATATTTTGGGGAGATAATAGAATATGTCGCAAGAAATATTGCAAGAAATAGTTTATCAAGCATACTCGGACTCAAAGAGTCTATCTCTATCTCTCCTTCAGAGTCTTTTGAATAGATGATAATATGAGAATCTTCATCAAAGGATATATCATAATATTTCCCTGAAGAGAACCTTCCTATCATTTCATTTATATCTGCCTGTAACTTCAGCATATTTACTTCAATAAGATCGTCTATCTCTTTACAATCAAATCTTATCGTAAAAAAAGAGCTTAATATATCTCCATTCCCATTTTTTATCTCTTCCTTTTCTAAAAAGGTATCTAAAGGAGAGCTTATACTCCCTTCTGACTCTTTATATCCCCTGATCTCATTTTCCAATATCCTTAATTCCTCCTGAGGACCATAAATATCTATATCTGTAATGCCAATTTCCCTCTTTTTCTCCTCTAGATCATTGATATTCGTCAGGATAGATTCGTATTCAGCCTTTAGTTCATCACAGCTTTTACCTTTTGAAGACCTTTCCATTTCACTTTCACAGTTCTTCAATTCCTCTTTCAGTTTATTATATCTCCTTATCTTTTCAATCAAAGTTTGAATATCTTCAGAAGAGCTCTTTTCCATACACTTAACGACCTCTATATTATCTCTGTTAAACCTCTCTTCTATATCATTCTTGTTTTTCCCCCTCTCTTCTATTCTGTCTTCCATCCTTTTTCTTTTGATAGATATCCTTATATCCTTTATTATAGAAAGTATTGTTATTCCAATTCCGCTCAGTAGTGAAAAGAGATATACCTGTTGAAATATCCCTTCAAGAGTTATAAACAGACCTGATAAAATGGAAAAGAGGATAATAGAGATTCCTGAAAGAAATGTCTTATCTTTAAATATAGATTTGTTAGAAATAAGGTCAATCTCTGCCTTTATCATCTCAATCTCTTCTTTTATCTTTTGCAAATCATCATCCTTAATCCCTTTTTTTCTCTTATACTCATCTATAGACTTGTGAAAATCTGGAGACAGGTTATTAAACAATTCATACCCTCTTAATCCCTCCCTTGTATTATTTGATTTTTCTATGCCGTTTTCAACTATTGATATCCTCTTTTTTAAGTCATCTGCTGTCTGATTTAGATCAGAGGTCTCTTCTTCTATATGTAAAACATTATTAATCTTCTCTATAATTTTCTTTAATTCTCTTATCCTCTCTTCCTTTTGGTGTAGTTCATTACCATCCTTAATAAGCGATGTTTCTCCTGCATTCTTTAAGATTAAATCCTCTTGCAGCAATTTTTCCTCTTTTTGAGCTGATAATGAAATAGAAGAGGGCATATTATATCTGTTTAAAGAAAAGAATGAGTTTATTTTATCCCCATCCAGACCAGACAGGTCATTTTTTATAAATAGTTCTGCCTCTTCTTCAGACCTTGCAATTATATTAAACTTTTTTGATGAATCAAATCTGGATAGATTTACCCTTGCTTTAATAAAATCTTTTGCTATTCTATATGTGGTCTCATCGTTGTTCTTAAATATAAGTGCTGCCTGAGATATATCAGGTCTGAGTCTACTGATAAAGGCAGCAGGGTCTTTATAGGAGTTTCCTCTCAGTAATGAGAGGATAGCGTCATAAAGAGTTGTCTTTCCGCTGTCATTCTCACCATAAATTATGTTCAGACCAGGTGAAAAAGAAATCTTCTTTATTTCTTTAAATTTTCTTATACCACAGACTACCAGTCCCAGAAGATTCATAATCCACTCCTCTTTGTGAACTAGACGCTAACAATTCAAAATTCATGATTCTAATGAGTCACGCAAAAGCATGAAAATCTATCACACTCCCCTTTATCCCCTCCCATCAAGGGAGGGGAATGTATTGTTCCCTCTCCCCTTGTGGGAGAGGGTTAGGGTGAGGGGTTATTTTCGGACTCAAAACTCAAAAATACCTCTTCCTCATCTCAGAAGATAATCCTGATGTCAGTTCCATAACCTTGACTGCCTGTTCTATAGACAGACTTCCCATACCACAACTTGGAGTAATAAGGGACTGACTCAGAAGCATCTCCTTTTCAATCCCTTTTGATACAAGCAGAGCTACAGCATCATCTATCCTTGACATCAGACCATCTATGCTTTCATTATTTATATTGTCTGATGTAGGGATCGCCCCCCATCCAAGAATGCCTCCCCTTGATAAGAAAGATTTCAATCCATCAGGATATAATGCCATCTTATCCATAAAGCCATAAGAATCAAAGTTAATAATATTACACTTACTATCAAATAATAATGACCAGTCTGTATTTCCGCAGCAATGAATAGCTGCAATACCTCCCTCCTGAGTAATATGCTCTATGACCTCATTCCATACCCTGATAATCTCATCTCTGCTAAGGGTAGAGTATGCAGAGCCAACACTCACCAGACCTGGCTCATCTATTGAGATAATTATGGGCAGCCCAAACTCTCGTAACTGATCTATCTGCCAGCACGCCTTCATAGATAGACCCTTAACTATAGCGTCATATAACATCTCATTATGTATAATATCTTTGCCTGTTTCATCCTTTAACATCATACTATATGTTATAGGTCCTGTTATCTGCCCCTTAATACCAATCATATTCTCAGGTCTATCACGGTTTAATCTCTCCTTCATAGCATAGAAACCAACAGCATATTCTCTGCTTATTCCAAAATAGGAAAAATCATTTTCAAGAAATCTCTCAAAAAATCTCTCAAGCCTTCCTGTAATATCACCAGAGGTGTCAAAATAAAACCTTTCCTTCTTTTCATCAAAGGTAATGCCAGGCATAGCCTCACTATATTGTCCTGCCATACCCTCTTTTATTCCCCTTTTTGTCAATTGAGGCCAAAAAGGTATATATGGCGTATTCTGGATAACAAGTTCTGAAGCCAGTTCTGGATCCTTATGAGGCAGACTTCCGATCCCTGTTGCCATACAGAAAGGTTTAAACTTTTCATCAGTAATCATAGATTCTCCTCTTTCAATATGACTATTCAGCTAATTACAGGGTGAGGGGTGGAAAAGAGTTTATAGCGTCACCTTAGCGTTTAGCTCTCACTACTCATAGAGACCTGTCCTAAAAAGATGCTCTTCTATTTAAATAAAGCTATTATAATCATACGCATTATAAAGTCTTTGGAACCCCTTGCTCTGTATTAGCTGAATAGTTATATTTCAATTATATTAATGTCTGAAATGTCTCATCCCCGTAAATACCATTGCCATATTGTGCTCGTCTGCTGCCTTTATAACCTCATCATCTTTTAAAGAACCTCCAGGTTGGATTACAGCAGTAATACCTGCCTCAAAGGCTGCATCTATCCCATCCCTGAATGGAAAGAATGCGTCAGATGCCATAACAGCATTTTTTAAGGATGAACGGGACTTCATAGCAGCAATCTTTACTGAGTCTACTCTGCTCATCTGTCCTGCTCCTATACCTATAGTCCTGTCTTCTTTTGCGTATATTATGGCATTTGATTTTACATGCTTGCAGACACGCCATGCAAATTCCAATCCCTTATACTCTTCCTTTGTAGGTCTCCTCTTTGTTGCTGCCTGTAGTTTTTTAATATCCTCTATCATGCCTAAATCTCTATCCTGAAGTATTAATCCACCGACTATCTTCTTCATATCCATACTGCTCACATCTCCCCTGACAACCGGACCAATATCCAATATCCTTAAATTCTTTTTCTTTTTAAACTCTTTTAACGCCTCTTCTTCAAAACCGGGGGCAATTACAACCTCAACAAAGGTTGATGTTATTTCTCTCGCTGTCTCCAAATTGACTATATGATTGAAGGCTATCACTGCTCCAAATGCTGATACAGGGTCTGTCTCCCTTGCCTTCCGGTATGCATCCAGTGTAGTCTCTCCCATAGCCACACCGCATGGGTTGTTATGTTTTACAACCACTGCTGTAATCTCATTATATTCCTTTGCCAATTCCAGTGCAGAGTTTGCATCAAGAAAATTATTGAATGACATCTCTTTTCCATGCAACTGTTTTGCCTTTGATATAGAGGGCTCGGTTATATTAAATTCCCTGTAAAATGCTGCCTGCTGGTGAGGATTCTCGCCATACCTCAGGTTCTGGACCTTTTCAAACTGAAGTGTCAGGGTACAGGGAAACCTCTCTTTCTCCTCTTCTCTCTTCACTCCTTCCAGATAATTGGCGATAATACTGTCATATCGTGCGGTATGCAGAAATACCTTTTTTGCCAATTCAAACTTTATCTCCTCTGAGATGCAGCCATTTCTCTTCTTCATCTCTTCAAGAACCTTTGAATAATCTATGGGATCAACTACTACGGCGACATCTCTGAAGTTTTTTGCAGCAGATCTGAGCATAGCAGGTCCCCCAATATCAATATTCTCTATAGCATCTTCAAAGGTTGAGCCAGACCTTTTAATTGTCTCCTCAAAGGGATATAGATTTACAATTACCATATCAATAGGTTGTATGCCATGCTTCTCCATTTCTTTTACATGCCTTTTATCATCTCTTTTTCCTAAAAGTCCTCCATGTATAATAGGATGCAATGTCTTTACCCTTCCATCTAACATCTCTGGAAAGCCTGTGCATTCTGAGACATCCTTTACCTGAATGTTGTTATCTCTAAGGAGTCTTGATGTACCGCCTGTAGAGAGTATTTCCACACCCATCTCTATCAGGCTCTTTGTAAATTCAACTATCCCTTCTTTGTTAGAAAGACTAATAAGTGCCCTCTCAACCTTTTTCATTATACCCTCCTTTGCAAAATATTAATTTGCTGTCAATTTCTTTAGCCATTTTGTGACAATCTTTCTTATAAAGATAGCCTCTTTCTGTAGAAAAAGACCATTAGTCAAACCATCCTCCTCCTCTTTTGAAAGAAGTTCAGGTGCTGTACGCTTCTTTAATTTTGCAATACCAAGCATATCATCCTGCCAGAAAATATTAAAGATAAAGTTCCTGATAAGATTGATTTTATAACCTCTCTCAAATGCTGTACAATAATCTATTATATAAGGCATGCCGTCATCTCTGATGATTATATTTTTATTATTCCTCATATCACATATTACTATGCCTTTCTCATGGATAATATCTACTATCTCCTTCAGCCTTATAAAAAAATCCTTTGAGATGTCCTCTTTTTTACACTCAGATGCATTTTTACCCTTTATATACTCTATTGCAAGTGCATACCTATCTATTTTTCCATAAAACTTCGGGACACCGGATAGACCATTTAACCTTCTGTAGATATAAGACTCCCTCCATACAGACCATATTCCAACAAATACCCTATAAAGAAAAGGTCTGTGCAGATAATCCTTAATAACTATTAATTGTGAATCTTTTTCTATCAGTAAGACATCGGGCTGCCAGGGTTTTCCTCTGCGGAGATATTCCTTTATACAACATTCTTTAAAATCCTCTCTTGCAACCTCCAATCCCTGCTCCCAATATTATACCCGGCTATAATCAAGATAACCACTTTTTGTAATCCCAAATTCTTCCCCTCAATCTCCCGTGAGAGGCTAAACTATACCTGAATATGAACGCACAAAAATATCACCCAGATATTGAATGTTTAGTTTAAGTAGCGGCATTTTTGCCTCCACTTGAAACTTTTGTTAAGCTATTTTGCGTACCCTTATTTCTTGAACAGTTAATTACAAGTTCAAATAAATCTCGATTTAGGGACTTTTAAAATTTCTGTTTAAGTTTTAGGCATCAATTTGATACTTTATATTTGCTAAAAAGATTCAATATTTCTTTGAAGTCTGGGCTTGTTAGCATTTCCGTATCTCAAAATATTAGATGCCGTTTTATTCTTTTCTTTGTCAATGTTGGATTTCTTTTGCCATGAATTACGGCAAGAACAACAATCATTTCTTTCTCTATCAGATAAATTATTGTAACTATTCAGCTAATACAGAGTGAGGGGTGGAAAAGAGTTTATAGCGT
>JBHHUU010000033.1:0-16987 GCA_046753905.1 Nitrospirota bacterium
AGGTATATTAAACAGAGTTGTAGAGAGGATAGCAGGGACACCAGAGTCATCAGGTGTGATAGATAATGTTCCGGGTGATATTGCACAGTTTAACCAACCATGGGATGTTATAATCAACGGTAACAACCTCTATATTACTGATTTGGGTAATAATGCCATTCGAAGGATTGAACTCTTATCAGGGCATTTTGTGGTTAATGCAATTGCTGGAGAACCAGGTAGTTTTGAGGATTCTATAGACGGTATTGGGAGTGCTGCAAGGTTCAGTGCACTCAGGGGAATAACTACAGATGGCACTAACCTCTATATGGCTGATGGTCACGCTATAAGAATGCTTGTAATAGAAACATCAGAGGTTATAACCTTAGCAGGTGGTCTGGATACAGAGATAGGAGCAGGAGATAATGACGGTAATGGTCTGACTGCAAGATTTAATAATCCTGAAGATATAGTGGTTGATGGTAATAGATTATATGTAGCAGATAGCGGAAATAATATGATCAGGATGCTTACTTTGCCAGGAGATTTAAATCAGTTAATAACAGATGGTACATTTGACAGGGGTACAATTATAGTTGAGACTATAGCAGGGGAGGCAGGAAATCCGAGTCCTCAGGATGGCTTTGACACTGATGCAAGGTTTAGTTTTCCAAGGGGTATAGCAATATTTGATGGGTATCTCTATATTGCAGATACAGGTAATCATACAATAAGGAGAATGGACTTAACAACACGTGAGGTGATTACATTGGCAGGCAGTTTCGGGCAGATGGGATTTGTGGTAAAGGAGGAAGGTGCTGTAGGAGAATCTGCAAGGTTTAGTTCGCCACAGGGGATTGTAGTAGATGCAGAAGGGAATAGTATATATGTTACCAATACTAATCTGAATCATATAGTGGTGATAAGATAGGCTAATTAACATGACAAAGAGATTGTGATTAATGTTTAACCGCATCTAAGATAGTATAGGGGAGGTGCCGAAATGGCTAAATTAAAAATAGTAAAAAATGAGCAGTATATAACAAATGCACGAGGAGAAGTTGAATATGTAGTACTGCCGTTAGATAAATACTCAAAGCTTATAGAGATCATTGAAGATTATGGTTTGGCGAATGCAATGAAAGAAGCGGAAAAGGATAAAACATATTCAAAAGAAGAGGCATTAAGAATTTTAGAGAATAATGGTTAAGATTGTTTATAGCGAAAGATTCCTGAAAGATTTAAAAAAGATTAAGAATACGATTTATCATAAAAGGATTAAAGAGTTTTCCTTTGAAACTCTGCTAAATATGAAGAATTATAAAAATATAAATAATCTTAAGCAACTTAGAGGAAGTGACCACTATTATCGTATCAGGATTGGTGTTTATAGAATCGGAATAAAAATAGAGCCACATAAAACTACACTTATGAGAGTATTGCATAGAAAAGATATTCATAAATTTTTTCCTCCAAGTTAAATAAGAATTGGACATAAAAAAATAATAGATGGCAGAGATTACTTATAAAGATAGTGGTGTAGATATAGAGGCAGGAGAGAAGTTTGTTGAATCTATCAGGTCTGAGGTAAGGTCTACATTCAGGCCAGAGGTATTGACAGATATAGGCGGGTTTGGGGGTCTTTTTAATCTGGACAGAGAGAGATATAGAGAGCCTGTGCTTGTTTCAGCTACCGATGGAGTGGGGACAAAGCTGCGGATAGCCTTTATGATGAATCGGCATGACACAATAGGGATAGACCTTGTTGCTATGTGTGTAAATGACCTGATAGTTACAGGGGCAGATCCCCTCTTTTTTCTTGATTACCTCTCAACAGGAAAACTTATTGTGGAGAAGTCAAAGGAGATAATCAAGGGGATAGCGAAGGGGTGCAGGCTTGCAGGGTGCTCATTAATCGGAGGAGAGACAGCAGAGATGCCATCTTTTTATAATAAGGATGAATATGATCTCGCAGGTTTTGCTGTGGGCGTAGTAGAAAAGAGCAGAATAATAGATGGGAGAAAGATAGATGAAGGTGACAGGATAATAGCTCTTCCTTCTTCAGGTCTACATAGTAATGGATATTCCCTTGTCAGAAAGATCATCTTTGAAAAGATGGGACTTGGCATCTCTGAGAGGATAGGAGGCTTAGACAAAGAGATAGGCGAGGAATTGTTAGTCCCTACAAGGATATATGTAAAGACAATATCAGGACTTATAAATAGGTTTGAATTAAAGGGTATTGCCCATATAACAGGAGGCGGTCTTACTGAAAACATACCCCGTATTATTCCAGATGGTTTTGAAGCTATTATTGATAGAGGAAAGGTAAAGGTACATCCTGTATTCAGATTTATCCAGAAAAATGTAGATATCTCTATAGAAGAACTATACAGGACTTTTAATATGGGCGTAGGAATGGTAATTATTGCCTCTTTTCAGGAGGCAGAAAAGATAGTCTCTGCGTGCAAGGAGTTTGGTGATGATGCCTATATCATAGGGGAGATAAAGAAAGGGGAGAAGAGGGTACGATATGTCTGATAAAAGGATATCACTCGGTGTATTGGTATCAGGAAGGGGCAGCAATCTTCAGGCAATAATAGACTCTATAGAAGAGGGGAGTTTGAAGGCTGAGATAGGTATAGTGATCTGTGATAAAGAGGATGCCTTTGCCCTTAAGAGGGCAGAACACCATAATATAAATGGGGTCTTTGTTGATCCAGAAGAATATCCTGACCGTGAAGCCTTTGATGCAGAGATATTAGATATCCTCCAGAGCCACAATACAGAATTAGTAATAATGGCAGGCTACATGAGGATAGTTACATCCCTTCTTATAGATGCCTATAAGGGACGTATTATGAATATACACCCTGCGATCCTTCCATCCTTTCCCGGTATGAGGGCACAGAGACAGGCATTAGATTATGGGGTAAAGATATCAGGATGCACTGTGCATTTTGTGGAGGAGGGGGTAGACAAGGGTCCTATAATTGTTCAGTCAGCAGTAGAAGTGCTTGAAAATGATACAGAGGAGACCCTGTCAGAAAGGATATTAAGAGATGAGCATAAGATATATCCTGATGCAATACAGCTATTTGCGGAAGGGAGACTTGAGATATCGGGAAGAAGGGTAATAATAAGGGATAGAAAATGAAGAGGTTATTTATAATATCTTTTTTTCTCCTTATTAGCAGTATGGCTCTAGCTGATACTGAGAGCAATAATGGTCCGCGCATAAAATTTTTTAAAGACAGGTATGATTTCGGGAGGATAACACAAGGAAAAATAGTTGAACATATCTTCAGGTTTGTTAATATTGGCAATGAGGATCTGATAATAAAAGAGGTTAATACATCGTGCGGATGCACTGCTGCGTTAATAAGCTCAGAGACAATCAAGCCTGATGAAGAGGGAGAGATTCAGATTTCGTATAATTCAGAGGCGAGAAGCGGAAAAGTTACAAGGAAGATTACAGTGGTATCAAATGACCCTGTTGAACCAGAGAAAGAGCTTGTCATAAATGCCTATGTTGATGCATCAATGCATGAAGGGTTTAAGTCAGGTGATTCCCTCTTTTCAGAGAGGTGCGGAAGCTGTCATGCTGAACCAGCAGAAGGTAAGAAGGGTAAAGAACTATATGAGGCAGTATGTCATTTCTGCCATGGAATAAGAGGAGAGGGAAAGACAGCTCCTCCCCTTATAGGAAAATGGAGGGTGGGAGAAAAGAGTCTGAGAGATACCATAATGAAAGGTGTAGCAGGGACAGAAATGCCTGCATTCGGGAAAAAGAATGGCGGACCATTATATGATGAACAGATAGAGTCATTGCTATCATATATCAGGGAGCTGAAGTGATAAAATCTTTAAGAATTAAGGGCTATGTATAAAAAACAGGGGATGAAATGAATTACTGGACGAAATTGAGTATTGAATATGCAGAGCATAAATCATACTTGGATGATTTATTTAAGGTTTACCCAACAATTCCTGAGGGCATCAGAGAAATTGATAATGATAAATGGAAAACTATTGAAGAAGCATTTAGCCATAAAGATAATGAAAGATTGGTAAATGAATTGCTGAAAATGGATTTATTTCCTATCAAGGATTCATATATTGCATATCTGAAAAGAGACAAATCCGCTATCAAAAGAAATCCAAAAACAATAAACAGAATTGCAGGGCGACTCTATGATATGGGTCTAAGTAAGATATATGAAAAATGTAGCGAACCAAAAGAAACAAATAGACAAATAGGTCCCATGTTTAAGCAGTGGCTCAAGAAAAAATCCCTCGGTATTATGCCAGTTCCTATTAAAAAATTCATGGCGACGAGGAAGGATGCCATTCTTGATGGTACTGATAGCGAAATGATGGCATTTGCAAAAAAAGAACTGAACTATAATCGCAATAAAGGTTTAGACTTGGTCGCAAGATTTAGTGGAAAATATGTCATTGGAGAAGCAAAATTCTTAACAGATTTTGGTGGTCACCAGAATACTCAGTTTGAAGATGCAATAAGCACCATAGAGGATACAAATATCAATGCTGTAAGATTGGCTATCCTCGACGGAGTACTTTATATCCACGGCAACAACAAAATGTATAAATACATTTCAAATCCTTATAAAGACTATAAAATAATGAGTGCATTGGTTCTCAGAGAATTTCTATATCAATTATAGATATTGGAAATGGAGCAAGGAAAACTATAAATGCAAAATTTACTGATAAAAGGCGGCAATATTCAAGGACTTAATTACCTTTTAAAAGACAAAAAATTGAAAGGTAAAATTGATTTGATATATATTGACCCACCATTTGCAACGAACGGTAATTTTACCATTACTGATGGCAGAGCTTCAACCATAAGTAATTCAAGAAATGGTAATATTGCATATTCTGACAAACTCATTGGCAAGGATTTCATGGAATTTCTAAGAGAAAGGTTAATCCTGCTAAATAATTTGCTATCTAAACGAGGCTCAATTTATCTACACATTGATTACAAAATTGGGCATTATGTGAAAATAATGATGGACGAAATTTTCGGAATAGAGAATTTTAGAAATGATATTACAAGGATAAAATGTAATCCTAAAAACTTTAACCGACTTGGTTATAGTAACATAAAAGACCTTATTCTTTTTTACACAAAATCTTCAAAACCTATATGGAACGAGCCAAAAGAAAAATATACCGAAAAAGACCTTGAAAAATTATTTCCTAAAACCGATAAGCAAGGCAGAAGATATACAACTGTCCCCATCCACGCTCCAGGCGAAACAGAAAATGGTAAATCTAATCAACCATTTAAAGGAATAATGCCACCAAAAGGTAGGCATTGGAGAACTGATGTTGAGACATTGGAACAATGGGATAAAGAAGGACTAATTGAATGGTCTTCCACAGGTAATCCAAGAAAAATTATCTTTGCGGATGAAAGAAAAGGCAAAAGAGTGCAAGACATTTGGGAATATAAAGATCCTCAATATCCAGCCTATCCAACTGAGAAAAATTCAAAATTATTGGACTTAATTATTCGTACATCTTCCAACCCTGAAAGCATAGTTTTAGATTCTTTTTGTGGTTCGGGGACTACCTTAAAATCTGCACATTTATTAGGTAGAAGATGGATAGGAATTGACCAATCAGAGCACGCAATTAAGGCAACCATTGGAAAACTTGAAGCAATGAAAGGAGACCTTTTTGTCTCAAAACCAGAATACGAATTTATAAAAATTAAAAAGAATGAAGCACACTACAAGGCGCTGAATTGAGCGTCCAGCCTGTGTCTGGATGCCCAGTTAGCACCTCATTAAAGGATATTCTTAATGAAGAGAGAGCTGGAAAAGGATATTAAAGAGGCACTGAGGATAACAAAAGAAAAGGGGGAATTAAAATTAGATCATATCCCTCCTGTTATTCTTGAAAATCCTAAGAGGGCAGAGCATGGAGACTTTTCTACTCCAATTGCTATGACCCTTGCCTCTCAGGAACGGATGTCTCCAAAAGATATTGCAGAGATAATCTTAAATAATATCACTACAGACCCTGAGATGGTGGAAGATGTTAAGATAGCCTTGCCGGGTTTTATTAACTTTAAGATCAAAAAAAGTGTATGGTATGAGGCATTGAAGGATGTTGATCGCCTTGATCAGGACTATGGAAGAGACAATATCGGCAATGGGGAAAAGGTTCAGGTAGAGTTTGTGAGTGCCAATCCAACAGGTCCTATACATGTGGGACATGGAAGGGGGGCAGCAGTTGGTGATGCAATTGCAAATCTCCTCTCTGCTGTAGGATATGAGGTAGAAAGGGAATACTATATAAATGATGTCGGAAGACAGATAGAGACATTAGGTAGGTCTGTATATATCCGTTATCTTCAGATGTCAGGAAAAGATATACCATTTCCTGATGAGTGTTATCAGGGAGATTATATAAGAGATATATCTAAAGAGATAATGGATAAAGAGGGAGACAGATTTTTTTCTCTTCCTGAAGATGAGAGCTTAAGTTTTTTTTCCAGATATTCATACAATAAGATTCTATACGGGATAAAAGATGACTGCAGGAGGTTTGGCATTACCTTTGATAATTGGTTTTCTGAAAGGATACTGCATGAAGATAAAGAGATTGAAAATACCCTCAGGGAATTAGAAGAAAAAGGATATCTTTATAAAAAAGATGATGCTCTTTGGTTTCGTACCTCCCTGTTTGTGGATGATAAAGACAGGGTTATTGCCAGAAGCAATAACAGGTTGACATATTTTGCATCTGATATTGCATACCATAAAAATAAGTTCAATCGTGGATTCAAAAGGGTTATAGATATATGGGGTGCAGATCACCATGGTTATATTCCAAGAATGAAGGCTGCTGTTAAGATGCTTGGCATGCCTCCTGAAGCACTTCAGATACTCCTTGTTCAACTCGTTAATCTGAAGAGAGGAGGCAGACCTGTTGCCATGTCTACAAGGGCAGGTGAGTTTGTAACCCTTAAAGAGGTAATAGAGGAGGTAGGAAAAGATGCTGCGAGATTCTTTTTTCTTATGAGGAGATGTGATTCTCCTCTGGATTTTGACCTTGAGCTGGCAAAGGAGGAGTCGAGTGAAAATCCAGTATACTATGTTCAATATGCCCATGCGCGGCTTTGCAGTATTATAAGACAGGCAGATACACGGAGAATAGATATATCTCGCAGTAATAATGTAGACCTCTGCCTCTTGAGTCTTCCGGAGGAATTGGCAATAATAAAACAGATTGCATTATATCCTGAGGTCATAAGATTAAGTTCAAGTTTACTGGAACCTCATCGCCTGACTTTTTATCTGCAAACCCTTGCCTCTCTTCTTCATAATTATTATTATAAATATCGTGTAATATCAGATGACAGGCAGATGACAGATGTCCGTCTTGTATTGATTAATGCTGTTAGGATTGTAATAAGAAATACACTGAAAATTCTCGGAGTTAATGCACCTGAAAGGATGTAGATTGTTTTAGAATATGACCGCAGGATTTACTATATATCACAAGGATAATAATACATCTGCCCGCACTGGAAAGATTACCACTCCTCATGGAGATATTGAAACACCTGTCTTTATTCCTGTAGGAACTGTAGGCACTGTAAAGACAATGACGCCTGATGAGCTTATAGATTTAGGAGTAGAAGTCATTATAGGTAATGCCTATCATCTTTACCTGAGACCTGGTCATAATCTTATCAGAGAGATCGGCGGGATACAGAAATTTATCTCATGGAAAAGACCTATGCTGACAGATAGCGGAGGCTTTCAGGTATTCAGCCAGTCAAGACTATGCAAGGTTACTGATGATGGTGTGAGCTTTCGATCCCCATTTGATGGTTCCCTCCACTTTTTTTCACCTCAGGTCTCTATTGATATTCAGGAGAAGCTGGGTGCTGATATAATTATGGTATTTGATGAGTGTATCCCATATCCATCTCCCTATGACTATGCCAAAATATCTTTAGAAAGGACAATAAGATGGGCAAAGGAATGTAAAGGATATTTCAATAACAACAGGCATCAATCATTATATGGTATTGTTCAGGGAGGCTTTTATAAAGACTTAAGAGAGAGATGCTCTCTTGAGCTTGTAAATATGGGGTTTGACGGCTATGCTATTGGAGGGCTATGCGTGGGTGAAACAAAAGAGATGATGTATGAGGTAATATATGATATACTTCCTTTTTTGCCAGAGGATAGCCCGCGCTACCTTATGGGGGTCGGTCTGCCAGAGGATATGATCGAAGGGGTTATACAGGGTGTAGACCTCTTTGATTGTGTAATGCCCACAAGACACGCGAGGACAGGCTATCTATTTACAAGAGCAGGGAGAATAATGATAAAGAATGCCAGATATATAAGAGATGAATTGCCCTTAGACCCTGAGTGCAGTTGCTATACCTGTCAGAACTTCTCCCGTTCCTATTTAAGGCATCTCTTTTTGTCAAAAGAGATACTCGGAATTCGGCTGAATACCATCCATAACCTTCACTATTATATGACACTGATGAAGGATATCAGAAATGCCATAAGAGAGAATAGGATGATAAGTTTTAAGAAAGAGTTCTATAGGAGTAAAGAAAATGCCTAAAGTTTGAAGTGTCTAAAGTGAGCTAAAGTTAATGAATAGAAATATCCTGCGGTTATTTTTTAACTTTAGGCACAACTTTTTTTAAGGAAGGGGGGTGTATAATAAAGTGACTGAAGGACTATTTAATACTTTTGGACTATCCAATGCCTTTGCAGAGGGAGAAAATATTACTGGACAGGGGGGTAATATGTTGACCTCACTTATCCCTTTTGTAATAATCTTTGTATTATTCTATTTTCTGTTAATATTGCCTCAACAGAAGAAGCAAAAGAGCCACAAGGCAATGTTAGAAGCCATGAAAAAGGGAGATAAGGTTATAACAACAGGAGGTATACTGGGGACTGTATCTAATATCTCTAAAGATATAATAACCCTGAATGTTGCAGATAATGTCAGGATTAAGATACTAAGAAGCAATATAGCCCAATTAAAGAATAAGGATGAGGAATGATAGACAATAATGGAGTATCAATAGAAGAGATAAAAAAGGATAGATTAGTCGCAAAGTTCTTGGAAAAGGCAGATGCTCATCTTAATGCCATAGGATATACTGAGCATGGATTTAGACATGCAAATATCTCTTCAGAAAGGGCAAAGGCTATTCTTGAGTCACTCGGATGCAGTGAAAAGGATAGACTTTTGGCAGCAATTGCAGGTCTGCTGCATGATATAGGGAATATGGTGGCAAGGGTTAACCATGGACAGATAGGCGCCATGCTTACTTATGAGATATTAAAGAAATATAATATGGAGACAGAAGATATAGCAACTGTTATGAGCGCTATAGGCAATCATGATGAAGATGTGGGCGAACCTACAGATATTATATCTGCTGCCCTGGTTCTTGGAGACAAGTCTGATGTCCACAGAACAAGAGTAAGAAATACACAGATGATCTCTTTTGACATACATGACAGGGTAAATTATGCTGTTACTGAATCTGCCATTGAGGTATACTCTGAAAAGAAGGCAGTAATTCTCAGGTTAAAGATAGATACAACTATCTCTCAGGTAATGGAATATTTTGAGATATTTCTCTCAAGGATGATACTCTCTAAAAAGGCAGCCAGAATACTTGGCTGCGAATTCCAATTAATAATTAATGATGTGAATCTGTTATGAAAGCAGGAGTCAAGAGTCAGAATGGATAAACAATAATCCATCAGACTTCTGTATTCAGACTTCTGTATTCTTAATCTTTTGAGGTGATATATGAAAAGGTCTATAAAAGGAAGGATCATACTCCTTATAGGAGTAACATTAATTTCAGTAATCTTTTCACTGCCTTCTACTCCAGCATATAAATATCTTCCAGAATGGGCTAAAAGGTTTTTACCTGATAAAGAGATAACCCTTGGTCTGGATCTTCAGGGAGGTATTCATCTTGTCCTTGATGTGGAAGAGGAAAAGGCTATAGAAAATCTGTTAGATAGGTATACCACAGATATAAAGGACTTTCTGAAGGAAAACAATATACCATTTGAACGCGTTGAAAAAAATGATAATTCTGAGATAGTAATCTGGTATTCAGAAGAGGATGCAAAGGAAAAGATATTAAAGGTTGTAGCTGATGGTTATCCAAATCTGAACAATACAGACAGAGAAGACAAAAAACTTACCTTTGCATTAAGGGGCGGTGAGATTATCAGAATAAAAGAGTCAGCTACGACACAGGCATTAGAGACTATCCGAAACAGGATTGACCAGTTTGGCATCAGAGAACCTCTTATACAGAGACAGGATAAAGATAAGATATTAATCCAGCTTCCTGGCATTAAAGACCCCAAGAGGGCAATTGAACTTATCGGCAAAACTGCCCTTCTTGAATTTAAACTGCTGGATGAGGATAATCCTCTATTAACAGAAATGCCTTCTTTCGTCTTTGCGGGTGAAGAAGATGAACTATTAAAGAAATTTGAGGAAAAACTCCCTGAAGGAGATGAGATATTATTTGAAAATATCAGAGGCGAAGATATGGAACGTGTGCAGAAGAGACCCTACCTTGTAAAGAAAAATACAGTTATTACAGGTGATCTCTTAACAGACGCAAGGGTTAGCATAGGTGATTTTAATGAATCTTACGTATCTATAACATTCAATCCTACTGGCGCAAGATTATTTGAAAGGATTACAAGAGAGAATGTGAAAAAGAGATTGGCAATTATCCTTGACAACAATATCTATTCAGCGCCAGTAATACAGGATGCTATAAGTGGAGGCAGGGCACAAATAACAGGGAGATTTACTACAGAAGAGGCAAATGATCTTGCAATAGTGCTCAGAGCAGGTTCACTCCCTGCGCCTGTGACTATAATACAGAATCTTACTGTCGGGGCATCCTTAGGCAAAGACTCTATCACTAAAGGGCTGAGAGCTACACTTATTGCAGGTCTGCTGGTAACCCATTTTATGATAATCTATTATAGACTCTCGGGAATAATAGCAAATGTCGCACTGCTTCTCAATCTTATAGTCCTTGTGGGTTCATTTGCATTCCTTAATGCCACCCTTACACTGCCCGGCATTGCCGGAATAGCCCTGACCATTGGAATGGGTGTAGATTCCAATGTCCTGATCTTTGAGAGGATCAGAGAAGAGTTAAGATCAGGAAAGCCTGTCAGGCTATCAGTGGATAGCGGTTATAACAAGGCATTCCTGACCATTGTAGATTCACACGTGACAACCCTGATCACATCATTTGCCCTGTTTATGTTTGGGACAGGACCTATCAAAGGCTTTGCCGTAGGTTTAAGCCTTGGTATTACCATAAACCTCTTTACTGCATTGGTAGGGACAAAGGTTATCTTTGATATTATCAATAGGAGAAAACGATTAGAGAAACTAAGTATATAGAAAAGATGTACGTCTGTTTACTCAAAAAATAGAGATAGAAAATTGTTAACTTCCATAACTCACTTAACCCTCACCCATCAATGGAGAGGGAAATATAGAAGAATCTCTATCTTAAGTTTTTGGGCTACTTTATATCTAAATCAAGCATAATAAAAATATGGCATTGTTAATTTGGTATAGATATGTTAAGATTTAACCAGACCTTATCAAAAGGGAGGATTTGTCATGGTTAAATGCCCTAAATGTGGCTATGGAGAATAATGTAGAAAAGATGGTATTGTTACCTGTCTGCTACAGGCAGGCAGGACGGCAGCGTCATAAATGTAAATCGTGTGGATTTTTCCCCTGTCTACGGTCTACTGCCTACTGTCTACTGTTTATTATCTATTGTCTGATATCTCTTGCAGCATGTGGCAATCCTAAAGAAGAAGATAATGGAAGTCCCCCTGAAATATCCAACCTGAGCATTACAAATCCTGTACCAGATGTTCAGCCTGGACTATTGGATGTCTCAGGAACTGTTGATTTTATAGACAGAGACAGAGATGTAATTGGATACAAAATATTTATACAGGATGGCAGTACTAATGAATTTATATTAAAAAATGAGGCTGATTTAAGTGGAAGAGAGGAGGTAAATGGTCAATTTTCAAGCAGGATGAATATTATATTTGTGATAGATACAACAGGAATCTCTTCATTCAAAGTCAGGGTAATTGTCTTTGATTCAAAAGGAAATGAATCAAATAATTTAGAAGAGGAGATAACTGTCTGTTCTTCTGGAACTGCGGCAGCAGATTGTCTGTCTCCTTTTAGATGAATAAGTTACCTATTTCCTTCCTGCTGCCTTTATAAATGGTTTTAATCTCTTCATTAGCTCTGTAAACTTAGATGGTTTCAGGGACTGGGTGCCATCACTGTATGCTTTTTCAGGGTGAGGGTGCACCTCGATTATTAAACCATCAGCGCCGGCTGCAATAGAAGCGAGTGTCATGGGCAGGACATATCTCCAGTGTCCTGTGGCATGGCTTGGATCTATCATGATCGGTAAATGAGTAGATTCATTGAGCACTGGTATAGCTGAGAGGTCAAGGGTATTACGTGTTGCTGTCTCAAATGTTCTGATACCTCTTTCACACAGCACAACCTGTTGATTGCCATTGGAGAGGATATATTCTGCAGACATAAGGAATTCCTGTATCGTGGTCATCATACCCCTTTTCAGGAATATCGGTTTTTTGATACCCCCAAGTTTCTTCAAAAGGGCAAAGTTCTGGATATTCCTTGCACCTACCTGTAACATATCTGCGTAATCTGCCACCAGATCTACCTGTGCTGCCTCTACTACCTCTGTGACAAATGGCAGTCCTGTAGCCTCTCTTGCCTTTGCCAGACACTTAAGTCCTTTCTCTTTCATTCCCTGAAAGCTATAGGGAGATGTCCGTGGTTTGAAAGCACCTCCTCTGAGTATATCAGCACCTGCCTCTTTAACACTATTTGCAACTTCAATTATCTGAGCCTCACCCTCTACTGAACATGGTCCTGCAATTACTACAATCTTATCTCCGCCTATCTTTACCTTATTCCCTACATCAATTACTGACTTTTCACTCTTGACTTCACGACTTGCCAACTTATACGGTTTCAGGATAGGGACAACCCTTTCTACTCCGTCCATACCCTCTAATGACTGGAGTCTTGCCTTGCCTCTCTCATCGCCTACTGCGCCTATAACATTTCTCTCCACACCATGTATTATATGTGATGTATATCCCAATTCAGTCACAGCATTAATTACATCCTTGAGCTCTTTTTCAGTTGCCCCTGCCTTCATAACTATAATCATGATGATTGACCTCCCTTAATAGTACTTTTTCCCCTCACCCTTCTACCCTCACCCCTTAGGGGAGAGGGTAATTTCTATCATGAGTTTTTGAGTTTATGATGATAATATACATTAATATCTGATAAATGTAAATATTAGCCTGCTTCTTATTCTCTTTCTCTATGGGGCAAATTACGTCTTGAAAAGAGATAGAGGGCAATGGTAAGTGCCAAAATAACCAGTGCATTTACCCCCAGATCCATCAAGTATTTCTTAAATGCAGCATCACTTATATTTTCTACTATGGTTACCTTTGCACCTGCAGCAAGTATCTTCCTTGTTGCTGTAATAATGCCCATAAACAAAAATGGTTCTAATAGTATTGTATGGTGTTTCAGATGATTTATAATCGTTTCCATCACCTCCATAATGATCAATAGCAATAACAGGTCATTTATTAAGATTAAGATTGCGTGCAGAAAGTCTTCTGACATGAGATGATAGAATGATATCAAGCTATATACAAAGATACCTATCCCAATGAGCAGAAAGGCAAGGCCGCTGGAGATATATATTATCTGCTGCCATGATTCAATCATTGAGATAGTCTTTGTTACCAGTATATTATTTTTTTTAGATTTTATCTCTTCCATATATTTAAAACCTATTCATTACAAGTCCTGTTAAAGGTTTAGGATAGAAGTATGTGGATTTATGAGGCATCCTCTCTCCTGCATCAACTACCTCTTTTAACTCTTTTATCATGGGAGGGTTTAAGAAAAATGCAATACTCCCACTATTCTTTCTTATCTCTCTGAATACCTCTTTTTCCCCTTTAATATAAGATATATGATTCTCTTTTATTGGATCGTCTATCTTTAATATCTTTTCTATAATAAGGGTCTGGAAGATAGAGACATCCAATCTATTCCATGCAGATGACCTCTTATTCTGGATATCTATATCTCCTTCTTGTAAGGTAAGAAGGTAATATCTATCCTTTTCACAGCACATACCTATAGTTATGTTATTTTTTCCATCTTTTTTTATGGTATGGAGAAAATCCCTCTGAAAATCCTCCCTATCCCCCTTTGTTAAAGGGGGAAATTCGGAAGTCCCCGCCTTTGTTAATCCTCCATGCTCCCCTTTAATAAAGAGGGAATTAGAAGAGGGGATCAGGTTATAGGATTTTACATTAAAATAATTACTCAATTTATTAATAAAGCTATTCATATCTAACTTACAAGGCATGGTAACAATCCTGTGTGTGGGCAGGATTGTCAACCCTTTATCATCCATATTTGATAAAAACATTAATGTATAGTCAAACCCCTCTTTTGTATCGTTTTTTTGTAATCTCTCTCTCATCTCATTACGAAAATTAAGGGCTGTCTCATACCTGTGATGCCCATCAGCAATAAAGAGTGTCTTATCTTTCATCTTATTGGTGAGACATCCTATTACCCTCTGATTAGATATAGTCCATACCCTATGCCTTATCCCTTCATCATCAACAATATCAATCTCCGGCATATTGTAATCAATCTCATTGCTTAGAAGACCGATAATCTCTCCCTCTGGATCAGAGTATAGAGAAAAGATAGGGCTGAAATTAGCGCTGCATACCCTTAACAGGTTTAATCTATCTTTCTTATGAGATGAAAATGTATCCTCATGGGGAATGATCTTGCCGCTGTTAAACTCCTCTAACAACATAAGAGAGAAGAATCCCTTTAACCTCTTTCTCTCTCCTGATGATAATCTATATTCCAGTTCATATAGATATATAGACGGAACATCATCTCTTTTTAGTATCCCTTTTTCAAGCCATTCCTTTAGATATTCTGCTGCCCTTGTGTATCTGTTTTCCTCTTTGTTGTCTGCAGGCAGTTCCTTGCCCAATTCAAGCCTTACCACATTATTATCATTTCTTTGATAATAGATATCCTGTTCATCCTTTGAAATAATATCATAAGGAGGAGAAACAACATCCCTCAGATCAGAAATCCTCTCCTTATTATATAATATACCTTTGAATCCTATTATATCTGCCATGATCTCTCTTATCCACCTACTCCTGATTTATCAAACCCCTCTCCCAACAACTTAATAGCATCATCGCTGGGTAATTCCTGCACATTGCGCAATTTTCTTTCAATTGCCCTTGTCCTGACACCTGCTGTCTCAATTACATTGCTTGCTTCTTGAAGCTTCTTTTGTGTTTTTTCCAAGATTGACCCGAATTTGCCGAATTCTGTTTTTACAGCGCCAAGAATTTCCCATACCTCACTCGACCTTTTTTCAATAGCGAGTGTTCTGAATCCCATCTGTAGGCTATTCAATATTGCAGAAAGGGTGGTTGGTCCTGTTATTATTACCTTGAATTTTCTTTGTATAATTTCAAATAATCCAGTATGTCGTAAAACCTCTGCATATAACCCTTCAACTGGAAGGAACATTATGGCAAAATCTGTTGTATCCGGAGGGTCTATATATTTATCTCTAATATCCTTAGCAAAGAGTTTAATCCTGTTTGCCAACTGCTTTTGAGCTGATTCAATCAACTCTGGATTTGCCTGATCATAGGCATCCATCAATGAATGATAGTCTTCTATTGGAAACTTAGAATCTATTGGCATCCATACAACTTTATCCCTATCCTCTCTGCCAGGGAGTTTTACTGCAAATTCTACAAATAGGTCACTATTCTTTTTTGTCTTTACATTTTTTGAATATTGGTCAGCAGTCAGCAGCTGCTCTAAGATATTCTCTAACTGATACTCTCCCAAAACTCCCCTTGTCTTTACATTTGTCAGTACCTTTTTCAGATCGCCCACGCCTGTTGCAAGACTCTGCATCTCACCCAGTCCTTTATGTACCAACTCCAATCTTTCGCTTACAATCTTAAAAGACTCTCCAAGCCTCTTCTCAAGTGTCTTATGAAGTTTTTCGTCAACGGTCTCTCTCATCTTTTCAAGTTTCCGGCTACTATCTTCCTGAATTGATTTGAGGCTAAATTCAATCGTCTCTCTCATCTTTTCAAGTCTCTTCTCAGTAGTCTGATTCAGGTCTGTCTGCCTGTTAATCAGGTTATCAAACTTTTGTTTTTGTAATTCATTAAAGTCCTTTACATTGAGAGAAAATCTTTCCTCAAAAGATTTCAGTGATCTGCTTAATTCCTCTCTGTTCTCTTTTTCATTACTATTAATCTGCTCCTGAGAATGCGTTAGCCTTTTTTCAATTGTCTGTGTCATGTCTCCTAACTTCTCTTCATTTGTCTTTATCAGGGTAGTTAATTGTGTAGAAAATGTATCAAGCTGATTCTTCTGTAGAGTAGCAATTTCTGTTATTCTTTTCAAGATAGAATCTTCAAAGACCTTGAATCCATTTATCAGCTCTTCCCTTGATTCTTTAAAATTTTTATTTAATTCCTCTCTATTTCGCGAAAATTCATCTTTTAATGATGCCTCTAATCTTACTAAATTACCATCAAAATATCCTCTTATTTTATCAAAATTACTGGTGTCTTCCCTTGTAGATCCCTTATAAGCAAACCATAAAATGATTGCTGATAAGACAATTAGTATAATTAAGAGTATATCTATCATATTTTTTCTATGTTGTTCATAACTTATTTGAATGGATTCACTATCACTAGTTTATTTTCCACAACAGAGCCGTTCTGCATATCGTCTATGT
>JBHHUU010000034.1:0-16657 GCA_046753905.1 Nitrospirota bacterium
GGCAAAAATAATAAAGGTCTCAGAAATAGAAGAAAAGAGATAGAATGGATTGCTGAAGGGATGATCCGTGCTGTTGCTTTAACTGCTGTATTAATGGTTGCCCTTATCTTTATCTTTATTGGATGGGAGTCGTTGGGGATAGTTTTTCAAAAGACAGATAATAGCAAGACTGCTGATATTATTCAGCCTGATCAGGTTGGGGATGTCTCGCGTGAGAGATTGGCGGAATATCTTGATATGAGCGTAGAAGAACTTGAGGAGTATGATGGTGAGACCCTTGCTATGCTGCTCGAGGTCAGGAGCGAAGAGCTTACGGAGGTAAATAATCCTGATTCTTCTCTCAATACTGTATCATATCGTATGATCTTTTTTCCATATAAGTGGTCTGGTTACGAGAAGAGCGGATATGTATGGCAGCCAAACTCAGAGATTGAAAAGTTCAACATTATTCCTCTTGTTGCAGGGAGTTTAAAGGCTACTGTTGTAGCTTTAATATTCTCACTGCCTCTATCTCTCTTAGCTGCAATATATGTATCAGAGTTTGCCCCGCGCAGTATAAGAGAGGTTATCAAACCTGTCATAGAACTCTTGGCAGGTATCCCTTCTGTCGTATTGGGGTTCTTTGCCCTTATTGTTATGGCATCATGGATGCAATTTATCTTTGGATATGAGTCCCGGTTAAATACTCTTATTTCTGGTATTGCCATAGGGATTGCTGTGATTCCCATAACATTTACTATTACAGAGGATGCCTTCCGTAGTGTGCCATATTCCTATCGGGAGGCTGCCCTTGCACTGGGTTCAACACAATGGCAGGTGGCGTATAAGGTAGTTCTGCCCTATGCTCTCCCTGGATTTTTTGGGGCATCTGTGTTGGGTTTTGGCAGGGCTATTGGAGAGACAATGATCGTCTTAATGGCGTCTGGTAATGCAGCTATTATCTCTTTTTCTCCATTTGATTCAGTGAGGACAATGACTGCTACTATTGCTGCTGAACTGGCTGAGGTAGCCTTTGGAAGCTCTCATTATAAGATGTTATTTTTTATAGGTGCTATATTGTTTGCTGTTACATTGATAAGTAATTTTTTAGGTGATGTTGTAATACATAATCTTAAGATGAGGATAGAGGGAAAGATATGATCTACCATTCTCCCCGTTTCTGGTCTGTCTCCACAGCTTGTGCCACAATTGTTATAATATTAATCCTATTTATTATTGTAGGAAATATTGTAGTAAATGGAATTGGTGTAATATCATGGCATTTTATCTCTGGAGGCACAAAAGAGGGGATGTTTGATATAGAAAAGGCAAGTATATTCCCCATGATATTCGGAACAAGTGCCCTTGTTATGTTGATGACCATTTTTGCAGTACCAGTTGGTGTGATTACAGGGATATATCTGATTGAATATGGAGATCAGACCACGATATTGAGCAGGATGATCAGGATATCTATTAATAATCTTGCAGGAGTCCCTTCAATTGTCTTTGGTCTGTTTGGGTTAGGTTTTTTTGTTAGATTTGTCGGGGGAGGCATTGATACGATATTCTTCTCATCTTCTCCAGAACCGGTATATGGCAAGCCTGCTATTATATGGGCTGCCTTAACCATGGCAGTATTAACCCTTCCCGTAGTAATTGTGGCAACAGAAGAGGCATTAAAGGCGATTCCTGTAGCCATCCGCGAGGCGAGCCTTGCCCTTGGAGCAACGAAATTGCAGACAATCTACAAGGTAGTCCTCCCGCAGGCAATGCCCGGAATTTTGACAGGCTCTATACTGGCTATAAGTCGTGGGGCAGGTGAGGTTGCACCTATCTTATTTGTAGGAGCAGCTTATTTTCTTGCCCATCTGCCAATACATCTAAATGACCAATTTATGAATCTCGGATATCATATCTTTGTCCTGTCTACCCAATCCCCTGATATTGAAGCAACAGAACCAATACTATACGGCACGGTTTTTGTACTTCTCGCTCTAACTTTTTTGTTAAATCTTGTGGCTATTCTGGTCAGGGCAAAGATGAGGTCTATGTATTCATAGGTTGTCAGGGTGCTGTTTTTTAGCTATGTTGGGGACTTAATTTTATCATTCCGTTAGTTCCCTCTCCCCTTGTGGGAGAGGGTTAGGGTGAGGGGGGTAATTAAGGAATAATAATGGATATTACAATATGAACCTTATAGTTCTTTTAAAACCAGTCATTGATTTCTCCAATAGCAGGGTAAGCAGGAGCCAGTCCAGAATAATAGAGAATGGTCAAAGGATCATGAATATGTCAGATAGGAATGCTCTGGAGATTGCTTTAAGTATAAAGGATAAAATTAAAGAAACAACTATACATGCAATATCTATGGGTGGGCAGGATGCCTTATCTATTTTGAGAGAGGTTCTTGCTGTAGGTGCTGATAAGGCATATCATCTTTCGGATAGTGCATTTGATGGCGGAGATGCCCTTTCTATAACATATACCCTGGTAATGGCAATAAAGAAGATAGGGGACTTTGATATCATCCTCTGCGGAGATATCTCTGAGGATGGCATACAG
The DNA here is from genome assembly GCA_046753905.1 of Nitrospirota bacterium. Lineage (GTDB taxonomy): Bacteria > Nitrospirota > Nitrospiria > JBHHUU01 > JBHHUU01 > JBHHUU01. The sequence continues at coordinate 2,545 of JBHHUU010000034.1, forward strand.
TCCCAGATAGGCATAAGGTTGGGTGAATTTTTAGATATACAGCATATAACATCTGTTAAAGAGATTACCTTTATTGATAAAAAGAGGATAGAGGTTCAACAGATTGTAGATGAAGATATCAAAGATGCGGGAATTACCTTGCCAGCAGCAGTTAGTGTAATTGAGAATGCAAACTCACCACGACTGCCTAATGCACTGAAGATTATGAGGACATATAAGTTACCAATTACAGAGTGGAATGCTAATGATATTGGTGCTGATATAAATAGATTGGGTAGTAAAGGTGCTGCGACTAAGGTCAGCAGGGTATATCTTCCTGAATAACGCTATTCCTTTTATATCCGCTTGATCCCATACTTTTTCATCTTTCGCCAGAGTGTAGTCCTGCTTATACCAAGTCTGTTACATACCTCTTTAGAGCTCCATATAGACTGATTCAATGCCTTAATAATAAGCTCCTTTTCTAATAACTCAAGGCTTCCTTCGTCTCTTGCTACCTTATCAACTATTTCTCTGTCTTCCTGAACAATATCTTTTGGGAGGCATTCCGCAAGGATTGTATTCTCAGGACAGCAGACAAATGCGTGTTCAATAATATTTCCTAATTCCCTGACATTTCCCGGATAATCATAATCAAGCAGGATATCCATAGCCTTTGGCGAGATATTATTTATCCCCTTATCCATCTCTTTATTAAAATTCGCTATATAATGCTTTATCAAGAGCGGAACATCTTCTCTTCTCTCCCGTAAGGGAGGTATATAAATGGGTAAGACCCTGATACGATAATAAAGGTCTTCCCTGAACTCACCCATTTTAACTGCCTGAGAGAGGTTTTTGTTGCTTGCAGCAATTATACGCACATCTACCTTTACCACTTTTATCCCTCCAACCTTTTCAAACTCTTCTTCTTGTAATACCCTGAGAAGTTTTGCCTGAAGTGGAGGACTTATATCACCTATTTCATCTAAAAATAGCGTCCCCTTATTTGCTAACTCAAATCTGCCAGGTTTGTCATAATATGCCCCTGTGAATGCACCCTTGACATGTCCAAACAGCTCACTTTCCAATACTCCTTCTGCTAATACCGCACAATTTACAGCTACAAATGGTTTGTCTCTGCGTGGTCCATTTAAATGGATGGAATTGGCAATCAACTCTTTTCCTGTTCCGCTTTCACCTTCAATAAGGACTGTGCTTTTGGAGTGTGCAATAGCAGGAATAAGGTCAAGTATATCTCTCATCTTTTTACTCTTTCCTATAATATTATTAAAATTATCAGACTGAGATGTCTCCTCTAATTTTTCTTTTAACTCCTTAATCAATGATATATCTCTGAAGACCTCCACAATTCCGATGAGTTTTCCCTCATCATTGATTAACATATCCGTGTTAACACTGACAGCTATATTTTTACCAGACCTGCTTGTGATCAACATCTCATAGTTTGATATCTTCTCTCCTGTCTTCATTGTCCTCACTAATAGACACTCAGAGTGATTAATATTGCATTTAACGAGTTTGCTGCATGTAATCTTTTTACCCAATAGATCATTCTTGCTAAGCTCCAATAGCTCATTCATCGCCTTATTGGTATACCTCACCTTCTTATTAATATCTATAGTGATAACACCATCACTGATACAATCTAGGATTATAGTTTCCTGGTTTTTGTATGGAATTGTCTCCTCAACCATTTATATACCTCTCAACTTCTGATGATTTTAAAAGGAAGCGATACCTATATCCTCTTCTGTAATCCTTCCTTCGTCAATAAGGAACGCCCTGATCTCTGGGTTTTTAATATTCTTTAATGATATTATAATATAATATGACTCAGGATGGTAAGCAAGTCTCACATCTGTTATAGATGGATATGCCTCAGAATGGGTATGAGAATGATATATGGCTATTAGATTGATATTCTTTTGACGAAGCTCTTTAAATACTCTAAACTGGTCAGATGGTTCTATAAGATAAGTGACAGCAGAGCGATCCTTATTCCTTAATTTATATATCTCTGTAACATCTTCTCTATCCTTTCCTGCCAAAAGACCGCAACATTCATACGGATATTCCTGACGTGCATGTGAGATCATCTCGTCTCTGATCTCTCTTGTAATGATAAGCATTATAAAAACTACTTCATCTCAATTATTGTCATAACGAATATACAGCCATAGGAATCTCGTTTTCTACTCTTCTTCTGCCACAGACACTTGACTCGATAGTCTTGAGGATATTAGCAGTATAATATCTTGTACCACACCTTTTGCATACACCAGCAGGTACATTTTTAATCAAGATATATCTCTCTTCTGCCTTTCGAGGTAAATCCACTCTTTTTTCAATAATTAGACCATTACAATATTCGCACTCTTCTCCTTCCCAAAATCCCAATATAATCACTCCTTTTACTATCTCTTCGGCCTATCTTCATAAAAGGTGCAGTTATCAGGGTGCTGGGTGCTGGTTTTAAAGGTTTTTTAGGTTATATTTCTAAAGCGACAGGTAAACAGTGGATAAAAGAAACCAGAGCAATATCAACCATGTAGACCTGCACCCAATACCCTGACAACTGCACCCTCTGAACTTTAATACAAACTCTATATTGTGCATGAGATTTCGTAATCCAGCAATTCTTTAATCTTTGGATTACTCCCGCAGAGAGGACATTCATGGTCTTTTTTTACCTTTACCTCTCTAAACCTCAAATCCATGGCATCATAAATAAGTAACTTTCCATATAAAGGATTCCCTATTCCCAATATCTCTTTGAGTGCCTCTGTAGCCTGAAGCACGCCTATAGTACCTGCCAGCACACCTAACACCCCTGCCTCCTGACAGCTTGGAACAAGACCAGGTGGCGGTGGTTCTGGATAGAGGCATCTATAACAGGGATAACCATCAGACGCCTTAATTGTGGTCAGTTGTCCCTCAAATCTAAATATACTTCCAGAGATAAGGGTCTTTTTGCTGAAAAAACAGGCATCATTTATCAGGAATCTCGTTGGGAAGTTATCAGAACCATCAATGACTATATCATAATCTTTGATTATCTCCATTACATTTGCAGAACTAAGCTTTTCTCTGTATGTCACAACCTCTGTATCAGGATTGAGGTTTTCCAGCTTTTCCTTAGCCGATTCTACCTTGGGACTGTCTATGTCTTTTGTAAAATGGAGTATCTGCCTTTGAAGGTTTGACATATCTACATTATCAGCATCAATAATCCCTAAAGTGCCTACCCCTGCGGCGGCAAGATATAAGGCTGATGGAGAACCTAATCCACCTGCACCAATACAAAATACCTTTGCCTCATTAATCTTCTTCTGTCCCTTTCCTCCTACCTCTGGCAGGATAATATGTCTACTGTATCTCTCTAATTGCTCTTCTGTAAAATTAAACATTACCATCCTCTCTTTTAATTCTTTCACTCCAAAGTTTTAGTTTATTATAGTTTTAGTTTATTATAATAGTTAGGTCCAGTTAAAGGACATTCAATTAAATCATTAAAGTCTTTATTTCTTATTTCCTTTTCTTTGAAGTCTTTTATTTCCATTACTTTTTTTCAATAAACGAGTTGATGATTCTTTTCCATGATTTAGGAAATTCGCCAAGTTTTTCATTGGGAGATTCATTTAAATCATCATATAGATCAAGCAATTCCATTTTCAAATTATTTAATGCCTCTATTTGGGTTAATCCATCACTCCACAATTCTAACTCAGGTATAATGGCTATAACTTCATCAGGATATATTTCAAGAATTACATCTATAGGTTGTATTAACCTATAGAGACTAGCAGGAAGATCATGGATTTTTGTATTGATAACATGAAATCGCTGTTCAAGTTTTTTGATTCTATTTTCCAACATATAAATTCTTGAGCTAATATCAGCATATAATATATTGCTATTCCATTCTAATGTTGAATAATTATCAACAACATCAAGTCCTTGTGTTTTTGAAACAGCAGCACACATATATCGTGTTGTCACATCTGAAGAAGATGGTATTGATCTTTTATCAACTCTATCATTCATTTTTGTTGTTTCCTTTTTATAACTCATTAATGAGTGTTTCGTATTTTTTTATTCTATTGTCTAACCAGTCTTTAAAACTTTTTGCAACATCCATGTTCATTATTAATCCTGATTCAATCTCTCTAATTATTCCCTTTTTCCCTTGTTCATCAATTTTCTCTCCCAACATTCCATCTGGTTTAACTCTATGCTCTATAATTTGAGGGGTTGGATTTCTTTGGATAAATAATTCGATATAAATATTTCCACTTGGTGTCAACCCACCAAACATTCCATCTACATGAAAGGTTCGATAATTATTTGTTTTTAAATAATGGACTTCAAACTTTTTCTGGTAATGTCTCTTTCACCTTAGAAGATGTCTTTTTGACTTTTTTCTGTTTTGCCATAATACTTTACCTCTGTTCTCTTTGATTTTTTGTGGCCGTAGGTCATGTTCGTTTCACTTCATTTATTCTATAATATTTCTCTCTATAGGGTCAACTCCTACTCCCTTCTTTTTAAGATGACCTACAGCCTTTTCTATCTCTTCCATATCTCCAATCAATTCCAGATCTACCCATCCTGTCTTTTCTGTAACATCTGCCCTGCGGATATTAGTAACTACATTATAATCCTTTCCTACCTGAAATATAATAGGTTCTTTTATGGTCTCTTCATGAAATGTAAGATGGACTTTCAGACTGGTCACTTTCATCTCCCTCCTGCAATAGCAGGAACTATAGATATCTCATCTCCGTCTTTAATAAACGTATTCTTGCCATCTATAAATCTGATATCCTCTTCATTAACATATAGATTTACAAACCTTCTGATATTTCCATTTTGGTCATATAGTCTCTCTTTAAGTCCGGGATATTTGTTCTCTATATCTTCTATAATCTCACTGATGTTTGTTCCAGCAGCCTCTAACTCTCCTTTGCCATCAGTCAATTTTCTTAATGGCGTTGGTATTCTTACTGTTATGCCCATCTTTGTACCTCCTGAATTTTGCTTAACCCTTAAATATCTTTTTAAAGGTCTTAAGTGTCGGCTCAATTCGTATTGGTTTATCCACTGCATCCATAACTGCCTCCTGAGTCTTTAATCCATTGCCTGTAATATAAGCAACTGTCCTCTCTTTTCTTTTGATAACCCCTTTTTCAACAAGTTTTTTTAACACACCAATGGTCACACCGCCGGCTGTCTCTGCAAATATCCCTTCAGTCTCTGCAAGCAGCTTGATACCCTCTATTATCTCGTTATCATTTACCATTTCAAAGACTCCGCCAGTTTGCTGTACGGTATTCAGGGAATAATATCCATCCGCAGGATTCCCTATGGCAAGAGATTTGGCAATGGTCTTTGGCCTTACAGGTTTAATAAAGTCCTTCTTCTCCTTAAAGGCAATAGCTACAGGGGCACACCCCTCTGCCTGAGCACCATTTATCTTTGTCTTTACATTATTAATTAAACCCAATATCTCAAACTCCTTAAGACCTTTCCATATCTTGGTTAAGAGTGAGCCTGATGCAACTGGAACCACAACATGGTCTGGAGATTCCCAGTTTAATTGTTCAACTGTCTCAAATGCTAATGTCTTTGAACCCTCTGCATAGTATGGTCTTATATTTATATTAACAAATGCCCATGGATACTCACCTGCAATCTCACTGCATAATCTGTTTACATCATCATAATTTCCCTCCACTGCAACTACAGTCGGATGGTATATCAGATTACCCAACACCTTGCCATACTCTAAATCCACAGGAATGAAAACATAACATTTTAATCCTGCCTCTGATGCATTGGCAGAGACTGCATTGGCAAGATTGCCTGTTGAGGCGCACGCAACAGTATCAAAACCAAACTCTTTTGCCTTTGTGAGTGCAATTGCAACCACTCTATCTTTAAATGAGAGGGTAGGGTGGTTAACAGCATCATTTTTCAGATACAACTCATCTAATCCTATCTTCCTGCCAAGGTTGTTTGCCTTTATCATAGGGGTAAACCCTGAGTGCAGTCCTACAGTAGCCTCTCCGTCCACAGGAAGAAGTTCGATATACCTCCAGAGTGTCTCAGGCCTGCTTTTAATCTTCTCCAAAGATATGACCTTCTTTATCTCATCATAATTATAATCTACTTCAAGCGGGCCAAAACAATATTCACATACATGAAGCGGTTCAGCAGCATATTCATTGCCGCATTCTTTACATTTTAATCCCTTAATCCTGTTCATAGTCTTAACAAAAATTTCTGAATTTTAATATCTAAACTCTAAACAATTTGTAACTATTCAGTATAAAATTAATTAATTATATCATAAACGTTTCCCCTTCAGCAAAGAGGAAATCTTTTTCCCCCTTCAGCAAAGGGGGCAGGGGGATTAGGCACTCCACACTCCTAAATAGTGCATACTTCTTGTTCATAATCCACCAATTCACTCACCTCTGGTTCATTCCCGCATATAGGACAATCGGAATTTCTCTCTATTCTTACCTCTCTAAATCCCATTTTCAGGGCATCATAGGTCAAAATACGATTTGTCAGTGTTTCCCCCTCTCCTGAAATGATCTTTATTACCTCTGAAGCCTGAATAGTCCCTATTACTCCTGCTAACACACCAAGTACTCCTGCCTCCTGACAGCTTGGGATAAGACCTGGTGGAGGCGGAGCTTTAAAGATACATCTATAGCACGCAGTCTTATTTGGCAAAATTGTAAATACCTGTCCTGTAAACCTGAGAATTCCCCCATGCACTAACGGTTTATTTGAAAATACCGCTCCATCATTTATCAGAAACTTGGCAGGAAAATTATCTGTTCCGTCTACTATCACATCATAATCACTGAATATATCCATGATATTCTTTGATGTGATCCGTTCATGATATACCCTTACATTTATATCAGGGTTAACTCCTTCTATCTTTTCCTTTGCGGAGATTACCTTGGGTCTGTTTAAATCATCTGTGTAATGAATAATCTGCCTCTGAAGATTGGAAAGGTCTACAATATCTCCATCAATTATCCCTATTGTGCCAATACCAGCCGCTGCAAGATAAAGGGCAACAGGTGAACCAAGCCCCCCTGCCCCTACTATAAAAACCCTGGCATTTGAAATCCTCTCGTGAACCTCATCTCCCGACTTAATCGGGAATAAATGGTTGTTATGATTATCTCTAATGATCATCATAGTAAATCACTCAAGAGTGATTCTTCTCCTCTTTTGTTTTTATTTAATTCATCAAGAGTATCAAGAAGTTCAGGGCTAAGTTCTCTCTCAGAAATAGTTTTCATTAGTTTCTTCTCTCTTAATAATGATGTTTAAATATTAAAATATTTCTCTACACTTATATATCTCTCCCCTGTATCAGGGAGCACTGTTACAACCTTTTTGCCCCTTCCCAGTTCCCTCGCTATCTTTTTTGCAGCACAGGTGTTGGCTCCTGATGATATACCTACCAGCAGCCCTTCTTTTTTTGATAAGAGCTTTGATGTATTATATGCCTCATCATCATTAACTGTTATTACCCTGTCAATAATAGATCTGTTTAATATCTTTGGGATAAAGCCGGCACCTATCCCCTGTATTTTATGAGGACCAGGTTCGCCGCCGGATAATACAGGTGAAGAACCTGGTTCTACTGCTATAACTTTTATATCAGGCTTTCTACTCTTTAATACCTCCCCTACACCTGTGATTGTTCCGCCTGTCCCTACCCCTGCGATAAAGACATCAATATCTCCATCTAAGGCATCCCATATCTCTATAGCTGTTGTCTTTCTATGGATTTCAGGGTTGGCTGCATTTGAAAACTGGTCAGGCATAAAATAAGACGGATTTTGCTCTACTATGCTCTCTGCCTCCTTTATTGCCCCTCTCATCCCCTCCCATGAGGGAGTTAAGACCAGTTGTGCTCCATAGGATGATAAGAGACTCGCCCTTTCCATGCTCATACTCTCAGGCATGACCAGAATAAGCCTGTAATTTCTTATAGCTGAGATAAGGGCAAGACCGATACCTGTATTACCACTGGTTGGTTCGATTATAGTGCCCCCGGTCTTTAGTCTCCCGATCTTCTCAGCCTCACCTATCATACTCCGACATATCCTGTCCTTTATACTTCCGCCTGGATTAAAATATTCTATCTTTGCATAAATATCTGCTTCATCTTCTCCTCTTATCCTGTTCAACTTTACCAGAGGCGTACTTCCTATTAATTCTGAAATATCTTTATTTAAGCTGCATTTCATCCCTTTCCCCTCCACCCATAAAAAAAAGAAGTTCTATATTATCACCATCTTTAACCTTGGTAATGGCAAACTCATCCTTTTCAAGTATTTTAGAGTTTAATTCTACTGCGACCATTTGAGGTTCAATGTTTTTGGATTTTAAGATATCCAGTATTGTTGCCTCTTCTATATTTTCTTCTTTTCCATTGATCTTAACCATAATCATAATGCTATATACTTTCATAACTAAAAGAAATATTGGAAAATTCTAACAAAAATATGCTGCTTTGTCAAGGATTTTCTCATCCCCAATCCCTTGCCAATTTCATCAATATATGGTATACAATAATAAGAAAGCAAAGAAATGAAAGTAACAAGCAGTGATGATCAGGTAAAGTATTAATACTTCACGACTCTTCATGTAATCCATTGATTTTATTAGAAAAGTTATTCTATGTCCTGTTGGTGGCATAAGTGAAGCTGAAATTATTCACATCTATATACTTACTCTTTGTGATCGCTCGGGGGGGCAGTTTTGGGGGAAGAAAAACTTGGGAAGTTATTGTTAAAAGGGGGGCTTATATCTGAAGACGCCCTCCGTAAGGTAACTCAGATCCAGAGAAAAGAAGGTGGACACCTCAGTAGTATCTTAGTAAAGTTAGGTTATATTTCAGAAGATAAGCTTCTTACATTCCTCAGCCATCAATATGGAATACCTGCTGTAGATCTGTCTCATTATGAGGTAGATCCTGCTGTTATTAAACTCATCCCTGTAGATGTAGTGCAGAAATATTCTGCCATCCCTATAAAGAGGTCAGGTGCTACCCTGTGTGTAGCCATGGTTGATCCTACTGATATCTTTGCAATGGATGATATTAAATTTATGACAGGGTATGATGTAGAACCTATGGTTACGTCTGAATCTGCTGTTATAACCGCTATAAATCGTTATTACGACTCTGCCCACCATCTTCAGACAGTTTTAAAGAGCATAGAAGATGAAGAAGAGTTAGATGTTGTTCAGAAGGAGCTTGAGGATAGTGAATCTATATCAAAGCTGCAGGAGTCGGTTGAAGAGGCACCGGTTGTAAAACTTGTAAACCTTATCCTTACTGATGCAATAAAAAAAGGGGCTAGCGATATACATATAGAGGTGTATGAAAAGAAGTTCAGGGTAAGGTGTAGGTTAGATGGCGTTTTATATGAGGTCATGACACCTCCAATGAGACTGAAAGCTGCCTTAACTTCCAGATTGAAGATAATGGCAGAATTGAATATCGCCGAGAGAAGACTGCCTCAGGATGGCAGAATTAAATTAAAGTTGAAGAACAAAGAGGTGGATATAAGGGTATCTACATTACCCTGCCTATTTGGTGAAAAGATAGTAATGAGAATACTCGATAAATCTAATCTGACCCTTGACCTTACAAAGCTCGGTTTTGAACAAAAGGCACTCGATGACTTTATGAGTGCAATTACAAGCCCTTATGGTATGGTAATGGTAACAGGTCCTACAGGAAGCGGTAAGACAACCACCCTGTATTCTGCACTTAATCATATAAATACAGATAATATCAATATTATGACAGCAGAAGATCCTGTTGAGTATAACCTCATGGGGATAAATCAGGTGCATATGAAAGAGGAAATAGGGTTAACCTTTGCCGCTGCGTTACGATCTTTCCTGAGACAGGACCCTGATGTTGTAATGGTTGGAGAGATAAGGGATTTTGAGACTGCTGAGATAGCTGTTAAAGCCGCACTGACAGGACATCTTGTCTTGAGCACACTACATACAAATGATGCCCCGAGCACAATTAACAGACTCTTAAATATGGGGGTTGAACCATTTTTAGTTGCCTCTTCAGTGATACTGATACTTGCACAAAGGTTGACCAGAAAGATATGCACAGATTGTAAAGAAGAGGATAAAAAAATACCGCATCAGGCATTAATAGATATTGGATTTGACAGGGAAGAGGCAAAAGATATTAAACTTTATAAGGGAAAGGGATGTAATACATGCAGTGATACTGGTTACAAGGGTCGTATTGCATTATATGAGGTAATGCCGGTTGGTGATGAAATAAAAGAATTAATATTAAAGGGTGTATCTGCCGATGATATAAAAAGAAAGGCAATAAGTATGGGAATGAATACACTTAGAATGAGCGGACTTCAAAAGATAAGAGAAGGAATTACCACAATAGAGGAGATAGCAAGTAAGACATTTAGGGATTAAGGGAGGTACATATATATGGCAAACCTGTACAAACTGCTTGAGACAATGATAGAAAAGAAGGCATCTGATCTGCATATTACCACAAACTCTCCTCCCCAGTTGAGGATTGATGGAAGGTTGGTCCCCTTAGATATGCCGTTATTAACTCCTGCAGAGACAAAGCAGATAATCTATAGTATTCTTTCAGATTCGCAGAAACACCATTTTGAAGAGAATAATGAACTCGATCTATCCTTTGGTATAAAGGGATTGAGCAGGTTCAGGGCAAATGTATTCATTCAGAGAGGGGCAGTCGCGGCTGCAATAAGGACTATTCCTTTTAAGATATTGACTTTTGAAGAACTTGGACTGCCCAAAGTCATAAACGACCTGATAAAAAAACCAAGGGGTCTTATCCTTGTTACAGGTCCTACAGGATGCGGAAAGTCTACCACACTTGCAGCGATGATTGACAAGATCAATAATGACATTCCCGGACATATAATAACTATTGAAGACCCGATTGAATATCTGCATACTCATAAAAAATGTGTGGTAAATCAAAGAGAGGTAAAATCTGACACAAAGAGTTTTAAATCTGCCTTAAAGTATATACTCAGGCAGGATCCTGATGTGGTATTAATAGGTGAGATGCGGGATATTGAGACTATTGAGGCTGCATTAACTATCTCTGAGACAGGTCACTTAACCCTTGCTACTTTACACACAAATTCTGCTGTGCAGAGTATTAATCGTATAATAGACGCATTTCCACCTTATCAGCAGCCGCAGATAAGGGCACAGTTGTCTTTTATCTTAGAAGGCATACTTTCCCAGCAGTTGGTCCCAAGAGCAAATGGACAGGGAAGGACACTGGCTTTAGAGGTTATGGTGCCTACTCCTGCTATCAGGGCACAGATAAGAGAAGACAAACTGCATCAGATATATTCATCTATGCAGACAGGGCAGGATAAATTTGGCATGCAAACCCTGAATCAGTCACTCTGCAGCCTGTATCAGAAGAGATTAATCACTTATGAAGATGCTACAAGCAGGTCATATATGCTTGAAGAGCTGATTGCTATGATAAACAGAGGGGGCATGATCTCACCTATGAAGATGAGAAGGGGATGATGAATCTTGATGGGACAGGGTGAGGGTGTTTACCATCTTAAGTGGAGGAAACTATGGCAACATATATATGGACTGGCAAGACAAGACAGGGAACGATCCAGAACGGAGAGATAGCTGCAAAGAGCAGGGAAGAGGTAATTTCGCTCCTCAGAAGACAGAATATATTAGTCACATCTATCAAACAAAAGGCATTAGAATTAAAATTCAATCTGCCAGGTTTTGGAGGCAGGGTTACTGATAAAGATATTGTGGTCTTTACCAGACAGTTTGCTACGATGATAGATGCGGGTCTTCCTCTGGTTCAATGTCTGGATATACTATCCACCCAGACTGATAATAAGGTTTTATCAAAGACAACAGAAGCTGTTCGTCAGGATGTAGAGGCTGGTTCTACCTATGCTGATGCATTAAGAAAACATCCAAAGGTCTTTGATGATCTATATGTAAATATGGTTGCTGCAGGAGAGGCAGGCGGTATACTTGATACTATTTTAAATAGATTGGCAAAACATATTGAAAAGTCCATGAAATTAAAAAGAAAGGTGAAATCAGCATTAACATACCCCATTACCATCTTACTTATAGCAGTAGTAGTAGTCTCTGTATTAATGATCTGGGTAATCCCTATCTTTGCCCAGATGTTTATTGACTTTGGCGGAACATTGCCTTTCCTCACACGTTTAGTAATATCAGCAAGTAATATAATGCAAACAAACTTTGTTTACATAATTCTGACATGTTTCGGCACAGGATATGCACTGAAGAGATTCTATAAAACCAAAAAGGGGAGGAAGATAATAGATAATACCTTTTTGAAATTACCTGTAATTGGGGAGTTGATAACAAAGGCATCAGTAGCAAAATTTACCCGCACATTAGGAACATTAATAAGCAGTGGAGTATCTATATTAGAGGGAATGGCAATAGTCGCAAAGACATCAGGGAATAAGATAATAGAAGATGCTATATTCAGTGCAAGAGAGAGCATCAGCGAAGGTAAAACCCTCTCCGATCCTCTAGGTAAGGCAAAGGTATTTCCACCAATGGTAATCCAGATGATTGCTGTTGGAGAGACAACAGGCGCCCTTGATGCTATGCTTGGAAAGATCGCAGATTTTTATGATGATGAAGTTGATAATACAGTCGGCACGCTTACCTCTCTATTAGAACCGATGTTAATGGTATTTTTAGGTGTAGTAATAGGGTTTATAGTAATAGCGATGTATCTTCCTATCTTTAAGATGGCGTCTGTAATTGGATGATTTGAATATAAATACAACATGCCGAAAAATGAAGAGATAAGGGTAAGACTCAAATGGTTGATTGGCTTGAGAGTTTTAATAGTCACCCTGATACTGGGTTCGTCTCTAATCTTTCAGATTGGTTTCAGACACCTCCCCAATAAATCTACATTCTACATTCTGATACCTATAATCTATTTTTTAACAATAGGTTATAGTATCATCATAAACAGATTTAAATGGCTGGTTGTATTTGCTTATTTTCAAATAACAGTTGATCTCTTCCTTGAAAGTATTTTAATATACTTAACAGGAGGCATTGACAGCCCCTTTTCATTTCTTTATCTCATCTCAATTATATCAACCAGCATGATCCTTTATAATAAAGGTGTTTTTATTATTGCCTCCTTATGCAGCATACTCTATGGTTCTATAGTAGATCTTCAGTATTATAAGATTGCACCATTTATTATGGAAAGCTCCCTCCCAGCTAGCGAGACCCTGTATATCTTATTTCTTAATGTCGTGAGTTTTTTCACTGTCGGAGGATTAAGCGCCCATTTAGCAGAAAAATTGAGATCAACAGGGGAAGAGCTCAGAGAAAAGGATATCGGCTTCACTGAATTGCAGACATTTCATGAAAATATTGTCAAGAGTATGAGCAGTGGTCTTATAACAACAGATATGGAAGGGAAAATAAACCTCTTTAATAAAGCCTCTGAAGAGATTACAGGTTATTCATGGGATGAGGTAAGGTTGAAGAAATTGTATCAAATCTTTGACTGGCAGGAGATAAAAGAGATATTTTCTATTGAAAATAATCTGGACAAGTTATTTCGGTTTGATAGGGAAGTGATAAAAAAGGATAATACAAGGATACAGGTGGGCATGACGATCTCCCCTCTTAAAAACAAAGAGGGGAAAATGACCGGAATAATAGCAGTATTTCAGGACCTCACCATGATTAAAGAGATGGAAAAAGAGATAGGCAAGAAAGAGAGACTTGCCACAATAGGAGAGATGGCTGCTGGCATGGCCCATGAGATAAGAAATCCTCTCGCCTCTATAAGTGGTTCTATACAGATATTGAGTCAGGAACTGATAACTGATGAGGAAAACAGGCGTCTTATGGAGATTGCTCTTAAAGAGACAGACAGGCTTAACTCTATTATCACTGAATTTCTCTTATATGCAAGGCCGACTTCATTGAATAAGGAGAGAACTGATATAAACGAGCTTCTATTAGAGATAAT
>JBHHUU010000035.1:0-16520 GCA_046753905.1 Nitrospirota bacterium
GGGTTAGGGTGAGGGGTGGTTTAGGTAAGGGAGGATTTTCATAGTAAATATGGATTACAATATGGCTGAAGAAAAAGGAAAGAAGGGACTCCAGAAAAAGATAATAATTTCCATATTAGTGGTAGGTGCATTATCTCTATTGATTGTGCTTTTGTTTATCTCTAATAAAGGAAAGAAGACCCTTAAAAATAGTATTGGGGCAAACTTTAAAGAATTGGCTAAGGTTACAAGCACAAATATTGAAGAACTCATAAATAGTCATATTGAAAAGGCAGAATTAATGTCTGCTTCATATACAGTCTTATCAGCAGTTGATGAATCAAACCAGTTTTATGAGGGAGAGAAGGAAGAGGATATCAGGAATCGTATCTCAGAAATAGAAAATCGCTGGGTTAATGCCCCTGGCATGAATGCATATCTCCTTGAGATACAGAGCAATAAGGCTACTCTTTACTTAAATGATTTTATAAATAAGGAAAGGGAGAAAGGGATTCATAATCTGGTCATGATAATTAATAAGAATGGTGCGGTTGTGGCTTCTACAAAGAAGACTCCTCACTATTATTATGGAGATAAGAAGTGGTGGAAGTCTGCCTTTGCAGAAGGAAGAGGCAGCCTTTTTATAAGTGATATAGAAAGAGAAGAAGAATTAGGCGGATATACCTTTAATATAGCAACACCTATTATGAAGGGTAAAAAGGCTATAGGTGTCTTTTATATGGCGCATAATATAGACATATTCTTTAAGTCAGTAACATCTACAAAGATTGGTGATACAGACCATACCATGCTTATCAACTCTGATGGCAATGTGCTCTTCTGCCCTGAAATACCTGCTAAAGATCATCACATGGATCCGAAGCTGATTAAAAAGGTAACCAAAGACTCTTCTGGATGGGTCTCCACAAACTGGGATGTCCATTATTATGGTAAAGAGTCAATAAATGGATTTGCACCAGTAAAGGCAACTATTTTAATGGGACCTGATAATTTTGGGGGAAAGAAGTGGTTTATACTCACAAGTCAGGATCCTGATGAGAGTTATGCGCCTATTAATACACTCATCAGATGGATTGCCATAATCGGGTTGGCGGGTGGAGTATTAATATTGTTTCTCGGTTTTCTTGCTTCAGGTAAACTTATTAAGCCTATAAGTGAACTTCAGAAGGGAACAGATATGATTGGCAGGGGAGACTTAGATTATCGTATTGATATAAATACAAATGATGAGGTCGAAGATCTTGCCAGGAAGTTTAATGATATGGCGTTAAAATTAAAGATATTCTATATCAAACTGGATGAAAAGGTCAAAGAAAGAACAAGGGAATTAGAGCATAAGAATACAGAGTTAGATATGCTCTATTCAATGGTCTCCACTTTAAACAGGTCATTAGGAATTGAAGAGGTTATGATGGAGACACTGAAAAAGATGATCGAAATAATGGGTGCTGATAGTGGATTGATATGGATAGTTGATGGAAATAAAGGGAGATCTTCCATAACAGCTACTAAAGGGCTTCCATCAGGATATGCCCGTAATGGAAATCTTGTCAAATTGGTCAATTTTATAGGGAGGCAGGTGATTGAGTCAGGGAGATATTGGGAGTCAGATAATATCTCTGTTGATGAGCGTATAGAGAGTGTGATATATAACGAAGAAAGGTTTATCTCATTGGTCGGTGTTCCTCTTACTTCAAAAAAGAGGTCAATAGGAGTTTTATATCTCTTTTATAAAGATATACATGCCCTTGCCCCATGGGAGGAAAAGGTTATCCTGCCGCTTGGAAGCCAGGTCGGTATTGCTGTTGAACATGCCTTGCTCTTTGCAAAAAGTAAAAGAGAGACAGTAGTAAGTTGAAGGCATAAAAAAATGGCTGCCCTTGACTAAAATAGCCTATCGATATGTATGTATCAATGATTTGGCAGCATCTTGCACTTGTCTCTTCAAATTGTTCAATCGTCATCGTTTTCTAAATATTAAACCTTATAACCTGGGTATCAGGGAAATATTATGAATGTCTCAGAGCTTGAAAAGATAAAGAAAATACTTACAAAGACAGGACATGTCTTTGAATATCAGGTGTGTGATAAGTTTGAAAAGGCAGGATGGATGATAATCCCAAATAAGTTCTATTTAGACAAAGATGAGGAGAAAGGACGTGAGATTGATCTAATAGCCTATCAGATCAGTGAGGTCAGGGATCAGACAGCCGTTGTTACTGTAATAATCGTTGAAAGTAAACAGAGCACAAAGAACAAATGGGTATTTTTTACAAAGGGAGAATTTTTAGGTAGTGTCAATATTGATAATTATCCTCTCTTTTATCTAAATGAGATAGATGAATTTGATAAATATGTTAGCAGAGATATGCTGCTGAATGAATTAAAAAAGAACAATCTAAACATGATATTTGACTTTGATCATAAGGCATATTGTTATTCAGCGGTAGTAGAGGACAGGAATGAATCAAGGGGAAAGAGCAATTACAGACCAGTCAATCCGACCGATATCTATGGTGCTATCTTTCCAGTTATCAAGGCTCTTACAAGCGAGCTTGAATTCTATAAAAATAGAAAGATAGCCAGAAATGAAAAGAGATTTTATTGGATGATACCATTAGTTGTATATAACGGCGAGATGTTAGAGGCAAGGATAAGAGATGGAAAGATAGACCTTGAAAGAAAAGAAGAATTTCAATATATAACCCGATATAGGTCAAAGTATTATGATGATTTTTATTCAGTAAATATTATAAACTGGAATCTCATTGATAAGTATGTTGCATATTATAAATCTATACATGAGTGCATGGTTGGACTTATAAGCAAAAACATCAAGAGATTTTATTCAGAGATCGATACAAAGACCTTTGAACTTATCTGGGATAATATAATAGAACATCTCCACACTTATCTATACTTTTCTGGATTCACGAGAATGAACTTTTATCCCTCATTTTATAATCCTGCACGAGAAGAATTGGAGATCGTTATAAATGATCCAGCGATTTATAAGACAACTATAGATAACCCCCAATATTATAAAGGAAAGATAGAAAAAGTCATATCAGACATACTAAACAGGAGTATAGAGGTAGTTTTTATAAATGTCCCTATCCCTCATTAAATCTGTAGGGGGTCAATTTTTCTCTTTTTCTCATCTTAGAGCCTGCTCAAGATTTGCCAGTTTTTCCCGCTGTAGCACACGCATTGCACAGAGCCTGCCGAAGTGATGTGCAGAAGCAGGGTTCTTAATCCAGTTTTCCAAGTGTAGACTTTTTTTAAACCACTCATTTTCAACTCGTAATTGTCCGATTTGCCGGTATAATTCATCTATCAGCTCTTCACTATCTTTCTTTTCCTTTTTTTGCCTTTCGGAAAATAAGCAGGGTATTCCACTTAAAGCTCTTTTCTTTCATTTTTGGATCTGATCTCGGTGTACTTCATATATAGATGACATCTCTGTCACTGTCTTCTCACCTTTTATCACTTCAATCGCTACTTTAGACTTGAAATCTGCTCTATATTTTCTCCTCATTCTTCGTACCTCCTTGCTTTTGTAGCTTGGCAAGTAGCCCGAAAAGTCCAGTCCATTATAGATCACACTGGTCTGTTTTTTTTCTCATTTTCGCACCTTTCTTGTTTTGTAGTTACTTTCCCATTTGTCATCATCTGGTTGATATACTGTTACAATTCTCAATGAAGGTTCTTTATCTCCACGAGAACAGGAGATATGTAACGGATCACCAGAAGATAGCCAACCGAGAACAAGACAAGATGGATAGGAATAGTATCTATACGTCTCTCTATAATCTCTCCATTTGCCAATGCATGTTTTAATTCAGACATTGAAATACCTCGTTGTAACCTAACCACAGTAGCATGTTTTGTTAACCGATACTGATTGTTCTGCAAGTGCTCTCTGATGAAGCGCATACTAGATCCTTGAACTGACATCCTACTTCTTTATCTCCTTGAGACTTGCTTATGACTGCGATGTATAATATGATATGGATAAATTTTCATCATCCTTTATGCCAACTGAACAGCATGAATGTTTCTTCTTGACATAAAGATATTCTATCACACTACTATGTTTACTCCAAGAAAAATAAATCTATCCGCTTTTTCCCGTCAAGTTTATCCACCCCGTCTATAGTTTACTTTACCACACCGCATCTGAATCTATAACAGATTACTATTCCTGTTACTATTCTCTTCTTACTTTTACAAGAAAAAAAGAGCGCATAATATATTGATATTAAAGGGTAAAATTAGAACTGCTCCCATTGACTTTAGTAAAGGGGGATAATAGTTATTTTGATTATACCCCTATTGCCTCAATCATCTTCCAATCATTAGATTTTTGAGAAGCATACCATAAGTCATAGTTTTGCTGTAAGTTAAGCCATAACTCAGGGGTCGTATTGAATGCTCTTGACAAACGGAGCGCCATATCAGGGGTAATAGAGCCACGTTCATTCATAATCTTGGAGAGTGTTTTTCTGGATACCCCAAGTATTTCTGAAAGTTCTGAAATTGTTAAGGACAGAGGTTCTAAGTAATGTCTTTTTAAAATACCTCCCGGATGTGTTGGAGGTCGTTTTCTAATTCTCATCTTTAATTCTCCTCAATGATAATCTATATAATCCACATTGTAAGCATTACCTTCTTTAAAACTAAAGACAATTCTCCAATTTCCTGAGACCTTTACCGCCCATAGACCTATCATTTTACCTTTAAGCTGGTGTAAATTAGAACCTGGAAAATTCATATCTGTGACAACATTTGATGCATCAAGTCTATCAAGAATGTCAGCTAATCTCTGGGCGTGATGATGTTGAATACCTTTTCGGGAACCATTATAGAAAAAATTTTCTAAGCCTTTGTGCACAAAATCTTTAATCACTAATTTAGTGTAACCTAAAGGGTTACGATTGTCAAGAAAATAATTTGTATGTGTTATATAACAATCACCTCAGTTTTCCTTGACAGAGCCAGAGTCAGCTTGCTACATTTATCCCATGGTAAGAGAGACAAGAATAAATATACCAGGATTTATATACCATGTAATAAACAGGGGTAACAACAGACAAGAAGTTTTCAAGAAAGAAGAAGACCATAAAAGATATATAGAACTACTTGGACGCTATAAAGAGAGATATGGATTTAAAATATACAGCTATGTCCTTATGAACAACCATATCCACCTATTGATAGAGGTTGGAGATAAAGGTAGTATCTCAAAGATCATGCAAGGAATAACCCTTGCCCATACCCGATACTATAACCTCAAATACAAGGCATCTGGTCATGTGTGGCAAGGAAGATTTAAGAGTTCCATAGTAGGAGAAGAGAGATATCTTTTGGCAATAAGTCGGTATATAGAGTTAAACCCAGTAAGGGCAAGGATAGTTAAAGACCCAGGAGACTATATCTGGAGCAGTTACACCTTTCATGCGTATGGAAAAGAGAATCCTCTTATAGATGAGCATATCTTTTACGAGTTATTAGGGAAGACCTTACAAGAAAGACAAAGGGAGTATAGAGAATTTGTGAAAGAAGGGATTGGAGATGAGAGTCTAAAAGAGATAAGGGAGTCTGTTGTAAGTGGAAGGGGATATGGTTCTCAAGATTATCTTCAGAAGATAGAGGAGAGTATCAGGATGAGACTGCTACGGGGCAGGCGTGGGAGACCAAGAAAAAAGAATGTGCAACTCATTGATAATAAAGGGTGAAATCAGAACTGACACCATTCACGACTGACACCATTCACCCCCACAATCTTGAAATCTTCGCCACATTCCGGGCACTCTACCCGTCATCGATAAACAAGCCGCAGGGCACGTCAACGCCGCAATGCAGGCATTTCACAATATCTGCACATAGCAAACATCCTATAAACTCATCGAATAGATCATCCATATTGAAAAACTAAAGATATTCCCACATTAATCCTTAGTCTCAACATCTTCATTTAGGCCTAATTCTCTCAACGCCACTTTGGTCTGTTCGACCTTTTGTTGAGATATAGCATCTTCCGGATTAACTTCTATTTCTACCTTAAGTTTCAGCCCGCTTCCAGTAACAAACCGAGACAATACCTTTGTATAAAAATTCATCCATTTCTGAGGGATAACTTCTCCAGACCATTTTAATAAAGATATTTTTTCCCCCTCACCTGTTTCTGGAGGGAAATGGGTGTCTGGAATAGTTCCCCCTGTAGTAGTAGAAGTTATCAGATCATCTCCTGTAGGCTTTTCTGGTTCTGTCTGTCCATCTGGAACCGGTATTGTTTGATTTTTCCTGTATTCTTCGGCTGTCAATTTCTGGATGATGAACATATCATCGGAAAATTCAATATCTGTAGATAACATCGTCTCTTCATAATAAAACGGAAAGTATTTGTTATCTTCATTCTTGCCAACATAACCTAATATCCCGCTTTCGACCCCTCTTACAATAGTATCTTTTAAGGTCTCTGGATTTAACAGTCTTGGAAATAGCGGAGATGCAAAGAAGGCATCTCTTACTGATTTTGTATTCCACTCGACAAATGCAGGTGGCCAGTTTCTAACCAGGAAATTAGGGCTAATATCTCTCTCAACCTCGCCAGCCTGTCTTAGACGATCCAGAACCATTGTTACGATATTCTCAGCAGCACTGGAATGAACCAGTCCTAAATCGACCTTCTTCAATTTATTATCTTTGCCAAGAAAAATAATATTTTTATATGTCCGCCATATAGATTCTCTCAAATCACGCTCAGCCCTTTTGACATGTCCTGAAAGTTGTTTCTTTTGTGTCTCATCAAGCCTTAACTCGTCTTCCTCTGCCTGAATCGCTTCCCACGCTATTTGTTTTCTTGCTTCGTCATATAATGTAAAGTCATTATCAGCCGCTATCCAGACCAATGCGCTCTTAAATAATCTGGCGGATTTGCCATACTGCTGCGTCATTTCTTCAATAAATCTGAAAATTTTGGATTCCTCTTTAATGGATAAATCAGGATTAATTATAACAAATGTTAATGCAGCCCTATCCGGTATTTGATTGCTCTGTTCAGGGAAGAATACTCGTTCTATACCCATTCCTGATGCAAAAAGGCTTTGGATTTCATCCTTGACTAATTGTCTAATCTGATCCTTTTGAATGCTTGCTCTGCGGTCAGCTAAAAGTTTATTAAGGTTTGGGGAAAGACTGAATTTATAGCGATTTCTCTCAACTGACAGGTAATAACAGGTTTGAGTAAGAGAATCTAAAGCGGTTTCAACATTGCCTATATCAAGTAAAGGGTCTGAAACAGCAAGCCGTATTTCAGGCAGAGTAGCTTCTGTTCTTAATTGTCCGCCATTTGATTCAAATAGTATACTTTTAGCAACCCGCTGGTGTAACTGAAATTTTTTAATCGTCTCAACTGCTTCTTTATCCAGCCTGACAGCATGAGATTCTTTCCTGCCAGTAATGTCGGTTGTTACAGATGCCTCTAATCTCGGCTCTCCTAATTGCTCAAATAGTGCTGTTCTAAATAGCGGGTCTTCTAATGGAGCACTTCCCAAAGTTATAAGAGGATCCTTCAAGGCACCCTTAAATCCTGTCTGAAAGGCATGAGAAACCCAAAGAGCCAATAACCTTAAAATCCCTCTTGTCCTTTGAAATCTTGGAAGCGCCTGCCACTTCCGTTCAAATACAGATAAAACTGAAGGATGAAATGGGTATGTGGAAGCAAAAACCTCTTTAGCATTATCAACAGGAAACCAGCTTGGAATCTGCTGTCTATGTTCAACTATCCAATCAACATAATATTCAGCAGATTTATGTGCATTAGGTGGTAATCCACCCCACTCAAAAAGACGCCGCCTTATAATCTCTGCAATTTCACCCTCAGCAGATATAATAACAGGTTTACCTAACCGATCGAGAACCTTTTTAAGGCGGATATAGTCCGCCTCATCTTCAGCACTCATTTCAAGTTCTGAAGCAGGTATCGATACAGCGATTACAACATTATCATTTGCCCGTGCCTCTTCTGAAAGATTTTGAATAAAGCTATAAAACTGAGAAGATAGTCCAATCCTTCTGAATCTGTTAACATAATTCATTAATTCATCCATCAAAATCAAGACAGGTTTCTTCTCAGGAAATAATTTACGAATGACCTCACTTGAAGGGGCAATAAGTTTTTGATCATGTTCTTTTACTATATTATATTTCTCTTCCCCGCCTAATTGATAAGCAATCTCTCCCCATGGAGTCTTTCTTAATGGCGTGCCGTCACTTCCACCTCGGCCTGCAATTGAATCAAACTCTGTCCCTACGAATACTGCAACAGCGGCTTCAGGGATAGTCTTCAGACTGGCTTCATCAAGTATAGATGAGACACCTTTCCAGGACTTAGATTCATCGCCCCCTTTTGCCAGATGATAGAGCAGAGATAATGAATGCGTTTTGCCTCCTCCAAACTGAGTCATCATATTAAAGACAGCGGAAGTTTCCACCTTAATACCATTGAGCCTTCGAACAACCTCAACTAAAAGCGCCTTCAGTCCGTTTGTCAGATAGGTTCTTTCAAAAAATCGCTCAGGGGATTGATAATCATCCGGAGCCCTTTTATCTCTAATTTGATCCAGATGAACAGCAAATTCGGATGCATCAAGAGGCCTTCCCTCTCTTAAATCCTCTCTGGGAAACACCAGTTTATACCAGGGTTTTAAATCCATAATTCCCTCCAGATTTTCAATTTTCAATTTTTAATTCTGAATTAAAATTCTTTATAGCCTATAAATTCAAAATTAAAATCCAAACGATTTCTTCTTTGCCATGACTCCATCAACCCATCTTTTTTCATCGGTTGATGACGGGTAGAGTGCGGATAATGCCTGTGCCAGCCGCCAAAACCTCTCATCCCTGCCAATACCCTCTTCTACAAGAAACCTACGCAAGGCATCTCCTCTTCCAGCTCCAAATAAAATCATTGATTGATGTAGCCGGTCGAGTACAGTCTTCCCAACTACGGCCTGCTTATCTCCCAAAGACCACCCTTCTTCCTCAACCTCTTTTAAGTCATCAAATAAAGACAGTTGAACCTCTTCTTTCTTCCTTTTTTTATATCTTATCCCTGCTTTGCTATCTTTTCCGAATAATGACTTAACTCTTTCAGAAACAGGCAGTAATTTTGCCTTACCCCCTTTAATCTCTATAAGATTTGATAAATTTTCTAAACGTGCTCCTAATCCCTGCGCAATCTTGCGTGCCGCATCAAATTCCAGCGTAAATCCAGAGCTTACAATTGCCTTTTCTGAGATATTTTCCTCTGCTTCTTCATTGCTTGGAATAGATTCCTTATCGTTGCCATTTTTGGCTGTAGAAAGGGTCCATAACCACATCGCAGTCAAACGCGAGTCTTCTTCAAAGCCTTCTGTATGAGCCCCTTCAAAAATCATATTTAAGGCCTCTTTAGCGACAGCAGCCCATACCTGCTCTAGATATTCACTGAGTTCAACCTTGTCCCCATTTGCTTTCTCAACATGCGAATACTTAGAAAATATTTCTAATGCCGGACCTAAACAAGCAAAGATTGCATCAGCTCCAACAATACCTTCTTTAGCAAGACGCTGCATCCATTCATGGATTCGTTTTGGGAGGGCTTGTAAAACATCCCGCCAATCACCAATATCATTAATTAAAGATCCATTAGGATTTTCACGAGGACGTACTACCAGATGAACTGAAGAACCAAGAGCAGATGATGAATTTGCTCTCATACGGGAACTACGTTCTGTATCAATTGGCCACGAAGCTGTTACAATAAATCCTGCGTCAAGGATTGAAGATAAAAGATTCTCCCATGCTGATGTCCCCTTATGCGCAAAAACAATAGCTCCAATTCCATCTGGCTTAAGCACGCGTCTTGCATCCGAAAATGCTTTAGTCATACGCTCTTGATAGTATTCAGCGCTTTGTTCTCCTCGTCCATCATTAACTGCATAAGGATTTACAACAACCTGTTCAACCTTGGGTGTTAAATCTTTAGAAAATAAATCGGGATGCAAATGGCCTATAAATCGTTTAAGCCACACATATGATAAATCGGATAAATCTGCGTAAGGCACAACATCGTAATAGGGTGGATCAGCAAAATAAATATCGGCAGAATCATCCGGCATAGGCAATTGAACAGCATTTGCAGACATAACTGAAGTCTGTTTTTTAAAGTTCACAAGGGATTTTATCGCACCTAATGCCTGCTGAAACGAATAATCAAGGCCGCCTGCATAATCCTTGACTAATGGATTCGCTTCCGCCCAATCCCATTTCATTGAAATTCCCATACCTTTATAACAATAATTCATGTGATCCTGTCCCCAATAACCAAGATTATTTCCATAAGGGATATAATTGCTTATAGAAAGAGCTAACGCTGTAATCAATGCCTGAATAAAATTGGTGTCTTTCTCTGTTTTTTCTAAATCTTTTTCATAATCGTGGATAATTTCGTTAAGAGTGTATAAGGCAAGCTTCTGCCGGGAAGAAAAAATATCACCCCAGGTGGTAATACCATAATGACCTGCCGTAAAAGCACGCGGGTCAAAAGCTGGATATTTCTCTGTTAATTTAGCATGGAGAGTTTTCTTTTTAATTTCAAGCCATTCCAATTCAGCAAGCTCAAAGGCCTTAATATCTTCCGTTCGCACATCGATATATTCTTTGCCCTGTCTTTCACCAATAGCAACAGCAACCCCATAAAGCCGATGCCCCATCCGTCCTTCTTTTCCCTGGATCTTAACCCGGCTCTTATTTGTCGTATATCCACAAACAGGACAAACAGCATGCCCCCCACCGGCAGTCTTTATTAAAAAAGGAGGGATTTTATCCCCTTGTTTAATGTGAATATGAATTTGTTTAGTTTTCTTATCGCCTGAAATCTCTATCCAAACCTTACGTGATCCTTTAGCAATAGTAGTTTGTGAAATAAGTGGAACCGTTGTTCCGCAACCAGGTCCTTCACAGGTAACTGTTCTTGCCCAAAGCCAAGCGATGGGTGTCCGAGCATTAAAATCCGGATAGTATTTCCTCAACCTCTTTTCTGCTTCTTTCCTAACATATTCAGCACCCTTGATAAATTCTTCGATAAATTTATGTCCATATTTAGGAACTGAATCCAGGATAGTTCGCATACATAAGACAGCAACTGGATTTAGGTCAAATGCAAAACTATCACACCCAAGTCGTGCAGCTTCACCCGGAATAGCGCCGTATCCTGCAAAGGAATCAAAAACCATTGGTGTTTGTTCTGGATATGCACTGCTAACAAGGGATCTTGCAGCATTACAAAATATTGTTTCATTCCCAAAATCCCATGATGCAAACTCAGCAATAAAACGAAGAAGCGCATTTTGGACATCATTTCGTGACTGTGATTTTGGCTTAAACCCTATTTCCGCTAAAATTTCATAAGCTGATTTAATAAATCCTTCTGAACAATTAAGATCTGTAGGAGCAGGTAACAATGACGCTAAGGTTATAGCCCGACATGCACCCCAGGGACGTCTTGCCCACCAGATATGTAAATGCCACGGATGTCCTGTGCGAAGATTTTTCTCTGCACGGGCATGTTCCGATATTTTCTTTATCGGCAAATCAACTTCTATTAGTCTTTTACAGTATAAACTCACTTACTTTTCTCCTTCTCCCAACCAAGTGGTCAATACATACATACCACTAAAACCCAAAACCACCTTGTTATCTAAAAAACCATTCCCATATTCATGCTTCATTAGCCTGCTATTGACTGATGGCTAAGATAAATTTACCTCTTTCTTAACTTTTTAAATTCTTCAATTGTGAGACTCGCATCAGAAAGGATAGATTTTAGAGTTTTTCTTTTTATTATTTTTTCAGAATGAATAGGAACAGTAGTTCTTTTTTTATCACTATCTCTGAAATAAATTGCATGGCTACTTCCTGACTGACGTTTAAATCTAAATCCTACTTTTTTAAGTACTCTTATTACATCATTTGAAGTGACAGATGGAAACCTGGAACTCATACTGCTACTCTTAGCATAGTAATAGTTACATCATCTTCAGGTATTGGTTCATCCTCTTCCTTATAGTCTTCTATAAATGCATCTATAGCAGCCCTCATTTCAGCAAGAGTTTCCTCATAGGTTTCTCCTTCTACATGACATCCAGGAAATGCAGGACACATTGCAAAATACCCACCCTCTTCACATCGCTCAATTATTACTGTAAATCTATATTCTTTCTTTTTTCCCATATCAAAGACTCCTTAGTATATATAATATTATCTGTGTATACATTTGCTCGATGTTACCACAAGATGTTGTGAGTATTCAAAAAAGATACTCTCAATATTGTCATATATAATGAAGTGAGAAATCTTATTATTATCAGTATGTTTCAAAGCTCTCCTGTAATGCCTTAAGTTATGAGAGGGGTAGGGAGTGAAAAACGACTTGTTGTGGAAGTTTTGAACTTCCTACCCCTCTCATAACTTAAGGCATTACGTTCTGCTTTTTTATACTATGCTTTTTCATCTTTATACTGTAAAATCTTATCTGCTCCCACATGATAATGTTCTACTTTCAAAAGAGGTTTCCACCCTAATTGAAATGGATCCTGGATAGTATGTATTTCAGGCTTTGCGGCACAGTTAAATACAACATATAACCAGTAGTCCTTTTGAAGTCTTTCTGATGTCTTGTATTCATTTGCTGTCAAGGCGATTTCACCTATTGTAGCCCTTCCTTTGACTTCTATAAACTTAACCTCAATAAATGTTTTTTCATCATGGGGATGCGGTTTCCTTGATATAAGATCAAATCCCCTGTTTTCCTTTTCCACACTTTCAACTTTCCATCCTTTTGATTCTTCATATTCGGTTACTTTTTTAACTGCTATTTTCTCTATCTCATCATCCCTAATCATAGGGGCTATATTAGGTGATGTTCTTTCAGGATGAGGCAATACACAGGCTCTTCCTATATGGTCAATTTTATCTATCATACAGTTTTGTTCTAACTTTAATTCCTTTAATTTTTTGTCTTTACGGTTGTTAAGCTCATCAATGTGAGATTCAACCTGTGAAATTAAGCCGGATAAATTAAGGGAGTTTTCTCCATTCTGCTGTTGATTTAACAGGTCGGCAAGACGCATATTTTGTTTATGGATTAAGGCATCAAGGGATATTGTTACATGATTTGTAATAATTCCAATCTCCCTGTCTCTTTCTTTATCTATTTCAGCCAGAAAGGGCTTAAGTGCCTTCTCAATCAAAGCTGTTTCAATCTGATCCTTATCAGGTAAATGTGTATCATCTGGTATGTTATGTTCATTTTCAGAAATAGATAAATCAAGGAAAATAGTTGGTTGTTTGATTGAAATTATGCCAGAGATATCTGTTTTAACTACAAAGATTCTCTTATGTATCTCTTTTCTCATGCCATCACAAATAGAGGCGGTAAAGACATCCAGCCTATAGGGACTCTTTGTATGCAGATCGTAAAAAACCGATCCTTTTTGTAAATCATTTTTAACCTGAGCAGATATATCTTCTCTTACTACTTCAAATAATGGATGCCCTGGTGTAACCCATTCCAGAGTGGCATCATCCTTCAAATATCCTTTATCAAATACTATATTCTTATACTCCCTGCCTAATTTACCAAACACAGGCTCTAATTTATCACCTAATGGGAGCAAGGTTCTAGGGACGCGTCCAACCCGATAAACATGGGATTGTGCCCTTATTGGTTTTGGATGAATACCTGTAAGAGGGGCTGCCTGGTTAAAAAAGTCTTCTATTACTTCCGGAACTAATCGTCTTTCTTTTGCTTCTGCATTTTTCCCTATTATTACACTTAGATTAAGTTCCTTTTTAGCCAATCCCTCTAATGTTGAATGTGTTATTTTTCTAAATCTATCGGCATCTACTTCTTTAACAATTCTTTCTTCAATATTTGGACAATTGATTCTTTTGGCATACATATCCCGAAACATACGTTCTAATAAATTAGCCGGAAATACTTCACCGACCACATCAAACACCTGGTCTGTTCCTAATTCATCGCTTATTTGCTTTAGCTTTTCAAGCAGCTGTTGCAAAACTCTTCCTTCTCGTGTATTTACAGCACAGAAATTGTGGATAATACAATCATGGTCCTGGCCATATCTATGAATACGACCCATTCTCTGTTCTAATCGTACAGGATTCCAGGGAATGTCATAGTTAATCATCATCCAGCAAAACTGAAGGTTAATACCTTCTCCTGCTGCTTCTGTTGCAACTAAAACTTGAGTATTTTCTTTAAATTCTCTTTCTGCAAAAATTCTTGTCCCTGGAGTATCTCTATCCCCGGGTTTCATCCCGCCATGGATTTGAGACACTTTTAATCCCCATTCTCTCAATTTGCCGTAAGGCCGTCCATCTTTTCCGTCTCCGACTAAATAATCAAGAGTATCCTTATGCTCAGTAAAAATTATTATTTTTGATTTTGGATCTTTTAAAATATTAAGTTCAGTAAGTATACCTTTAAGTTTAGTTAGTTTTGATTCAACTTCTCGTTTTTGTAACATTAATGCATGATCGATCAATTTGTTGAGCTGCAAAATCTCTTCTTTAAGAATAGTAGGATTAGGATCGATAATAACTGCTTCTAAGGATATAAGAATATCTTGTTGTTCTTCATCAGTTAAATCATCAAAGTCTTCTGGAAGTCTTTTTTCTATTTGTTCCCGTCTATAACTTTCAGGATCATCTAAAATTCTTTGACGCCGGTCACGCATTCTTTCCAAACTCTTACGGGCAGCATAGATGCTTGAAGCAAATCTGCGCTGCAGCATAGCCATAGTAAAACCTAAAGCCCTATTCTTCGGAGAATTATCTTCAGATGCCCTTATAGATTGATCTTCAACATATCTTGTCAATGCATCATAAAAGTCATATTCTTCATCATCGAGGTTAAATGCAGCAGTCATAACATCCCTTTTTGTAAATATTTTTTCAACTATGCCGGTTTCGGGATCAGGAAATTTAACTAAAGCTTCTTTAATTCTTCTTAAATAAAAAGGGGCATAATTCTTTTGCATAGCTTCTTCAAGACTCTTAACATCTCCATAGACATCTCTATCTAGTAGCTCAAGGAATAAACAGAAGTTTTTTGGATCTCCTTTATGGGGGGTTGCTGTCATTAAAAGATAATGATCTGTATTTCTTGAAAGAGCTTCACCAAGTTTGTAGGCTAATGTCTTTTTATCAGAACTATAAGCACTCATTTTATGAGCTTCATCAACAATCACCAGATCCCATGTGCTCCGCAATAAACTTTCCCTTGCATCCTCAATGACAGATACCCATGATACAGAAGTAATAACCTGATTCCGCTCTTGCCAGGGATTCATGCCATAATTTGCTCTCAGAATATCCCCTTTTATAATTTCAAATTTCTCACGGAATTTATCTCTCATTTCCCTCTGCCATTGCCAGCATAAATTTGCAGGAGCGACAATGAGGGTTCTTTTAATTAGCCCTCGTATTTTTAATTCTTTTATTAATAATCCGGCCATAATTGTTTTTCCTGCACCAGGGTCATCAGCTAACAAGAAACGGATACGAGGCAGTCTTAAAAAATATTCATAAACGGCTTCTAACTGGTGAGGTAATGGATCAACTCGTGCTATGGAAAGAGAAAAGTATGGATCGTATTCATAGGCGAGTTTTAGGCGCTTTGCCTCAATTCCTAATCGAAAGCGAGCCGGATCACCATCAAAGGGTTCTTTTTCTGGAATAACTTCTAATTTCGAAAGCTGTTCGTCATTTAAAACAGGTTCATATACCTGGCCAGAATCTAATCCTTTTCCTACGAGTTTAATGACATCTCCCATGGGAATAATAGCAATAATCTTTATTTGTTCTTTAAATAATGCCCCCTGTACTATAGAATTGGGTTTTAAATAATCTTTTATATTAGGCATAATGTTTCTTTTTTCTATTTGTTACAACTGCATCAATATCTTTCTTATAAAATCTCAACTATCCGCTAAATTTAAAACAAAGAATTTCCTCATAAGGATGCATTTTTAATAAGTTAGTAAGTTTTCTATATACGATTCCATAAATTTTTTCATTTTAAACCTATTACTAAGTGAGAAATATTTTAACATAAATCATGTAATTTTAACAAAAAAATCTCTGACATATCATACATATTTAGTCTGCCTGTTTTTTCCCTATCGCTATAGCATTAGACAACCTTAACATGATTTTTTATTAGTTCTCTTTCAAACTGCGGAAAGACACCAAGCAAGTGGAACATGAACTGATTCTTGGCGTTGTAAAATCAATATATTTCCTGGTATGAGATAAAGATTAGAACCACCAATCTCACTCAATCTTACCCTTAATCCTCCCCACCTTTTTTAAGCCAACTATCAATTATCGGGATATAAAAGCCTGTTTAAAAGGATTCTCGTATTAGTGGATAAAGTCTCCTTAATGCC
>JBHHUU010000036.1:0-16443 GCA_046753905.1 Nitrospirota bacterium
GGGAGGGTGATAGATTTTCACCCTCGGGGGTGAACAACTCGTTCATGTATGTTTAGTACTTTCCTAATCCCCCTTTAGTCGGCCAAATCAGCATGTGTGTTTTATATAGTTACTGAACTTTATAGTTTATAATAATTTTTGTAACTATTCAGCTAATACAGATCAAGGGGTGGAAAAGAGTTTATAGCGTCACCGTAGTGTTTAGTTCTCACTACTTATAGAGACCTGATCTGAAATGATGCTCTTCTATCTGAATAAACTTATTATAATCATTACGCATTATAAAGTCTTTGGAACCCCTTGCTCTGTATTAGCTGAATAGTTACTAATTTTTTACTCATTTTTTGCCAATAACGTTTCTATATCTTCGATTAACATATCTAAATTGTTTTCAATTATTCCCCAAACCACCTTATCTTCAACAATATCGTAACCATGAGCTAAAATATTTCTGAAGGAAATAATGCTTCTATAATCCCGTATTTCCTCCAAAATTTCCTCATCAATGCTTTTAATCCGATTCAATGCTTCACCAATAATTTCAAATTTTCTCTCTACTCCTGCTTTCAATAAACGGTTATTTGAATATTGTTCTAAATCTTTGCCCTCTGTGAATTCTTTTAAATCATAGGCTTCATCCCGAATGTCTTCAAGATATTCTCTGACTTCATCTTTCATATAAACAAATCCTATCCTTTTCAATTTTATTTCTTAATGTTTTTTTTCTGATGGATCTTACAGTTAGCATATCGATATTGCACTGAAAAATATCCTCTAAAGAGTGTAATAACCCAAAAAACCTTTTAGAATAGTCCTTAGGTTCTGCATCATCGAACTCCACTAGAAAATCCATATCGCTTGTTTCCCTATAGTCTCCTCTCGCTACTGAGCCGAATAAATTTAAACTTTTCACGCCATACTTGGGACAAATATTTTTCACATTTGATTTTATTTGTTCAATATTCATGATTTAAAATTCCTTTGGTAC
The DNA here is from genome assembly GCA_046753905.1 of Nitrospirota bacterium. Classification (GTDB taxonomy): domain Bacteria; phylum Nitrospirota; class Nitrospiria; order JBHHUU01; family JBHHUU01; genus JBHHUU01. Next base: position 989 of record JBHHUU010000036.1, read on the forward strand.
CAGGTAGATTGGGGAGCTTACATTTCCGTCGACTCCGCTCAGGGCAGGCTATTTTGGTTCAAGCCTGTCAGTCTGTTTGGCTTGTCTCTCGTAACGACGCTACAGATGTTTACTTATGTTTGAAGATAGTTAATAGTTTTTCACTTTTAACTTTTAATATCATCCCATCTTAGCCCTCACCTGAATCAGCCTGTTGAAGGCTGTTAAGCCGTGAGCATCTCAGGGGAAAACACAGTCTTCATCGTGCTTTCTTACTAAGAAGCTGAGTCTACTTGAACGCCTCTTTGTTATGCCATGCACCCCCTATTTTCATAACCTGGGGTGACTTAGTAGAGTCATGAACCTTAGTCCTAAAATCACCTATATCCTTACACGCTGGTATAACCAATTAATAACATTATCATAAAACTCAAAAAAATCGTGTATGTCAAAATCCATAAGTATTTGAGGAAAGATTGTCTTGTTGTTCTTCAAAAATGCAATCCCTTCTTCTATCTGAAAAGCTGCTGTCGGAGGGTCATCAAAGATAGCTTCTTTTATTCTGGCATTATTGTATATCTGTTCTATGTCCATTTTGGGGAATAGCTTTTGTATAAAGTAAAAATCAATAAAGTCTTTAGGTTCTATTCTGCTTACTATCGTACAAAACTTATTGGAAACAATATTATTGATGGTATCAACTAAAAGATTATGTCTGTTCTCAAATAAAATTTTCTCCCGATCTTCTCTATTTGAAAGTGCATCAATAACAAAATCAACCTTTGTTTCCTTTATAAGATATGATAGAAAATTGGGGCTATCTTTAATCTTAACACCTTCTCCTGTCCACATTCTCTTTATCCAGAAATCTATTTCAGCAAGGTCTAATGAATTCAGTGTAAAAAAATCCAGATCATCGGATAATCTATGATGCAGATAAAATACTGAAAGGGCTGTACCACCTGTCAAGAAGAAGGACTCCTCTATGGTTGGATTGGCAAGAAGGGAAATCAATACCTCTCTCTGGGTCTGTGATGCATAATGGTTTTTATCTTCTTTAAGATTTGCCATAAACATCAATAATCCTCTTCCATTTTTTGTAAGTATAATGCGTCAGCTTTAGCCCTGATAATTGTTCAGATATCTCATCTATTTTGAAATAGCTTATGGTATCAACAACTCTGCCATATTCGAGAAATCTTCTTAATATCCATAGATATAAACTGGTGTCTTTATTTTCCTGAAGGTATTTTTTCATGTATTCTTTATCTGTAAACTGAGGATAATCCCAAAATACTGCCTTAAGATAATTCATTTCACTAACATCTCTTACCGGGTAGGGCAAGGGACTTACGTCCCTCTTCCCCCTAAGAACTGTACGTGAAAGTTTCCCTTCATACAGCTCAAGCACTTCCAAAATTTCACTTGTGGTGAAATCCATAAACCTGTCGGTTTACTTTACGATAATAACTAACTGTCAACATAGCAAAAAGCTGAAGAGTGCACCAATACCAAAAGGTATCGTCATTTGCATTCTCTTCTAAAATTGATTCATTTAATGTTCTCGTAATGAAGCACCTGTCATCTTTCAGCCTCTTTACAGAGCCAGTAATGTTTCAACTGGTATCTCTCCCATTTTCGCTCAGGTTTAGGTCAGGTTTGGTAGATTTTTTAGTGCAAAAGGCGAAGTAATAGTGAACTATTTCGAGTTTTTTGTACTAAAAAATCTACTAAAGATGGTCTGAAGATGAGATGCAGAAGATGTTAACCAGATATTGAACAGGCTCTTAGACAAAGAAAGTTTATACTTTGGTCGTAAGCCTTTCCTGAACCCACAAATTAATCAATGTTTCTATAGACGTTCCCTCCTTTTTTGCTTGCCTTTCTATTTGACTTACCAGATTGTTTGCGATAGCAACAAAAATAATTTGTTCCTCTGGTTTATACTCTAATTGTACTACATGCGAGGGGTAATCAGCAACACTATGAGTATCCCAAAATTCTGAGGCTTCCTCAATACTCATAGTGTTAGGAATAGACTTTGTTTTATTTGCCATACTGTTTACGCTCCTTTCTATCCATATTTCGTGCACTTATAATCAAGGCACGATTACTGAACTTACAAATAAATATGACTGTTACATGACGACCCGCATCAGTACGTCCATATGCTGAGTATACATTTTCATCCTCAATCCTTCCTTTTTCTATAAATCGATATTGAGGATTGTTGATGAATACCTGCTCTACTTCATCTTTGGTAATATGATGTTTCTTTGCAAGTTTCTCTACAATCTTCTGTAACCATATTATACCATAAATCTTCATTAAAAAGTTCCTTCATTTTCGCTTTTTGCAACTAATGGAGGAGCTAACGCGCGAATTTTAGTTGATAATGGAGAGCTTGGCTCGCCGATTATCTGGGAAAATTCGTCGCAACCCAATGATGGACATGGAAATTTAGAAGTAGATTCCCCCGCCTTTACAGGCGGGGAGTTCTCGCTAAATTAAATTGTATAACTAATTATCGTATTTTATCCTCATTATAATATCCATTTGCTCTCATCATTTGTATGTAAATCTGATATGTCAGTTGCTAAATTTTGTGTAAGCTACCGCCATGTCGGTGCATTGATATGCACTTATAGTTAAAAGTTTAAGTATTAAAAAAAATATTCTAATCCTTTTAATCTATCTTTTCAAGCTGTTCTTTGAATAAAGTTAGATGGACCTGATTGTATAGCATATTTAGCAGGATTATAACTCTATCTCTGCCTATGTCTCTCTCAAATACCCCTTTAAATCCACTAAATGGTCCATCTTTTATGCGGAGATGATCCCCGCTATTAAATGTTCTATTAATAGACAGATAACCATCACCGTCCAATCTATCACGGATTGCACCTATGATATTATCCTCTACAGGAATAGGGCTGCTGCCTGCACTTACAATCTTTCTTACTCCTTTTGTGTATTTTACTCCTCTTAGATGTGTCTCTATATCAAATCGTGCAAAGATATAGCATGGAAAGAGAGGGGTTATTGCCTCTTTTAATACCCTGCGTATAAATTTTCTCTCTTTTAATTTTGGATTAAAACTTTCCACTCCTAATCGAGATAAATTTATCTCTACATAGTCTTCTTTGCGTGGATGGATATTAATGCAATACCAGTACATTTTATTACCTGCTTTCTTTATTGCAGGGTTACCTTTTTTCTTATCCTGTCTGCCTCTCTCAAAATATCTTCTCTCTTTAATGGATTGTAAAGAGATGCCTTTTTGTATTCAAAAATGGCATCATCACTTTTTCCAATATTGAAGTAAAATCGTCCCAATGAAAGATGGAGGTGCGGATTAACAGGATATAAGTTGACTGCCTGTGTAAATCCTTTTTTTGCTAAAGAGAGATATCTCGCTTTAGAGATATTAAGCCTCTCTGTTTGAGCCAGTTGGTAATAGACCCATCCCAGGTCTCTATGGACAAAGCTGTTATATGGGTTTATCTCTGCGGCGTTAAGATAATATTCTCTTGCCTTTTCAAGCAGGAATCTCTTTTCGCCTTTATTAATAATGGATAGCTTTGTATATAAGGCGGCAAGACTGATATAAGGTTCTGCCCTTTCTTTATCAAATGATATCGCCTTTTTATATTCATCTATGGCCTCATCATATCGTTCCTCTTTTTTATATTTCTCTCCATTTTCATAGTAAAAGTTGGCAAGATAATTTATTATTATGCTGTAACCGATATATATAAAAAGAGATAAGATAATTGCTAAAAAAGAAATCTGTTTAAACCTGATCATTGTTTTATATATCCTTTTCTGTCATTTGTTGAAACTCATTGCTCTCTTATCTGATATCTCCGGGATTCCCGTGATATTATAATGCTATAGGTCATGGATATGATTATTGTAAATAGCAGTGCATTTGCTGGTATATGGAGATTGAAATCTGCAAAACTATGGACAATAATCGCAATATAGGAGGTAAATCCCGATAGAACAATCATATAATCTCTCATATCAGAACGGCTCATCTTTGTTCTAAGAAGAGAAAGAGTTTCTTTAAAAAATGTATAGTTAACGAGTATGATAATAATAGTTCCTATTATTCCTGTCTCTGACAATATCTGGATATATTCATTTTCTGGATGTGAAAATTTTATTATTGAGTATGATGCTCTATATTCGGGAAATATATATTCAAAGGTGGCTAATCCTGTTCCGAATAGGGGATAGTCTCTGATTATGCCAAATGTATCCTTCCATATAGGTAATCTTTCTCTGAAAATACCATCTTTTAACATGGCAAACCTGTCAATAAGCGGGTCTATCCCAAACCATGAAAGGGAGATAATCATCAGAAACAGCATAGAAAATATTATTCCCCATGTATATCTTTTGTAATACCTTTTTCTGGTAAGAATGGCAGTCAGGAAGAACATAGAGATTAGAAAACCTATGATTCCTCCTCTTGAGAGGGATAAAAACAGGGCTGATATCATTATAATAAGTGCAAATAGCAGCAATATGGAGATGTTTGACTCCTTTTTCTCAAGCCACCTGATTATCTGTCTCCACTCAATGGTTTGTGGAAATGGGTTTTTCATGCCCTGTTTTAATAATAGTCCTATTCCTAATGGAATAGCCATTTCCATATATCCTGCAAAGTGATTCTTATTGACATAAGGTCCGAATGGACTTCCGCTATATGTTAATTTTCTAAACCAATAGATATGTCCATTCCATGTATAATGTTGGATAATCCCAAAGAAGGCAATCATAAAACCAGAGATTACTATAGTTGTCATAATAAGATATATCTGCCTTCTGCTCTTAATATGATTTATGATAAGCAGAAACAAAGAGAAGAAGCAAATCAGTTTTATCAGTTCTTGCTTGGTGGCATGAGTATATATTGTTAAGGTCTGCCACGTGTTAGGGATACTATAATTAGTAATGTTATCTATATATAATCTATATCGGGCCGGAGAGATAACTTTCATAATGGAATGAGGAAGAGGAATCATCTGAAAGAGTACTATTATAATAAAGAATAAAAAGAGAAGTGTTACAGGTGTGATTATGGTTGGGGTGTGTAGATATACTATCTCTTTTACGATCCATGTAACTGCCATCAACAGAATTGTCACTTCTATGATGGTAATAGACCATACTTCCACGCTGCCGTAAGCCAATGGAGAAAAGAGTATAATAAATATAAGACCGGATTCAATTATTATATTATATGATAGATTCAAGATAGGTATATTACTCTATATATAAATATAATACATTAATATTTTAATTCCGGAACAATAATTTGAAGATTATATGACCTGATTCTTTGAATGTCAAGGACTAAAAAACATATTGTCAAGGCAAAAACAGCATGGCGATATTCGTTATTCTAATTTTCTGCCGCAAAAAAGGGAAAATTATTGAACAGGTTCTAAAAGACGGTGTCTCTCATTTCTCTCATTCACAATCAGGAGCTTGGGAACAAGAGACTCCCATCAAGGGAGAGGGAAATGCAGAATAATTTCTGTCTCTGGTTTGGGACACTTGACAAATCTTCCTGTTTTCATAATACTTAATTAAAGTAGTATCTAAGATAGGCAATACCAATCAATCTATTATTCGCTTTGTAAAAACGTGTGGGAAGACTTATTGCACCCACACTTAGTCAGATTTGGAGAATACTTGAGAAGATTAACCACAGAGGCAAAGGTAGGGCTGGTTATATTAATCAGCACGATTGTTCTTACATACATGACATTTTCTGTGGGAGATTTTAAGATAGGAGGGGAGAAAGGTTACAGGGTTTATGTCCTCTTTAATTCTGTCTCAGGATTGGAGCTGAAGTCTCCTGTAAGGATTGCAGGTGTAGAGGTAGGAAAGGTAGAAAAGATTGAGTTATCAGATGGTAAGGCAAGAGTTACGCTTTTAATCAGACCTGATGTAAAGTTAAGAATGGGGGCAAAGGCATCTGTAAAAGGGGCAGGTCTCTTAGGTGAAAAATATCTGGAGATCATTGCCGGACAGGAAGATGGTTACATAAAAGAAAATCAATGGATTGTTCAGAGCGGAGATGTGGCAGATGTAGATATATTAATCAATCAGTTAAGCTCTATTGCTGCCGATGTAAAGGCAGTTACAACATCTATAAAGGGGGTTTTAGGTACTAAAGAGGGAGAAGAATCATTAAGAGAGATATTTTTTAATATAAAAGAGCTGACAAGAAGTTTAAAGTCAACTGTTGATTCTAATAAAGACCTTCTTAATAATACACTTGTAAATCTTAATGAGTTATCTACTGTCTTGAAAGATGAAATTCCTCAGTTGATTAAGGGACTTAATAATATTGCTGAGAGGTTAGAAGAGGGAGAAGGAACATTAGGAAAGCTGCTGACAGATAATACTATCTACAACAGGTTAAATGATACTATTGACGGACTTAATAAGATAGCAGGCAGAATTGAAAGAGGTGAGGGAACAATAGGAAAACTGACGAGTGATGAAGATGTATACAACAGGTTAAATAGTTCCCTGAAGAATATAGATAATATAACTAAAAAGGTTGAAAGAGGTGAGGGGACAATAGGAAGATTGTTTGCAGACGAGGATGCATATAATAGCTTGAATAATACATTAAAAGGATTCAGCAAGGCAATGAACCGTATTGAACAGATTAAGACAATTGTCGGGTTTCAGAATGAGTTTCAATTTGAGACGAATGAGAATAAGGGATACTTTTCACTCCACTTTCAGCCAAGAGAAGGCAAATATTACTTTATAGATCTTGTGGATGATCCAAGGGGAAAGGTGATTAAAACTACCAGAGATATTGTTACTGATGGTATTCCTTCTACTACAGTAGACATGACTACAAAGAGGCAATTGAAGGTAAGTGCAGGGTTCAGCAGGCGATTCTCTGATTTTTCATTAAGGGCAGGTCTTATGGAGAATACATTTGGTATAGGTGCAGACTATTATCTGTTAGACGATAGCCTGAAATTAAGTTTTGATGCCTGGGATTTTAATAGTGATGACCCGGAGACAAAAGATGCACATCTAAAAACAACTGTAAGCTATGCTCTATTAAAATATCTCTTCATTAGAGGAGGATATGATAATTTTCTGAATGATAAGATAGATACTCTCTTTTTAGGTGCAGGCCTCAGGTTTGTTGATAGTGACCTGAAATACTTTTTGACCAGTGTGCCGATTCCATTAAAGTGAGTTTTTATCTCTTCAGTGCATCAGAACGGAGTCATTATTTACGCATCCCATGAATCGCTGCTTTGTCTTGGGGTTTCTTGACATGGATAGACCTTTTTGATATAGTAGTTAGTAAATATTTACTAAAATGTAATGGCTTGGAGCGAGAGGTAAGTAAGTATGAAAAAGAAACGGATATCATCAGAGGAGAGAAGAGAGATAATAATAGAAGCAGCTATGAAACTCTTTTCAAATAAGGGTTTCAATGGGACAACAACAAGGGATATAGCAAAAGAGTCTGATATATGTGAGGCAATGCTATATAAACATTTTAATACAAAGGAATCCCTGTATACTGCAATTATAGATGCAGGATGCAGTCACAATGATGGTCATTTATTGCCTGATGAAGATATTGAAGATATGAATGTGTCATCAGTTCTTGAGTTTATGGCTGCAAACCTCATAAAATCAATAAGTGATAATATATCCTTTATGAGACTCTTTCTTTTTAGTGCGTTAGAAGGTCATGATCTGGGTGATATATTTTTTAAAAAAAAGATAATGAAGCACTTTAACTCGCTATCTGTTTATCTTAAGACGCTGATGGATAAAGGTCTTTTAAAAAAACAGAACCCAAAACTTGCAGCACGTTCATTTATAGGGATGATAATCTATTATATAATGGTTCAAGAGATATATGGTGGAAAGAGGATAGAATCTTTTAATTTAGATGAGGTGGTACAGACATTTGTTGATATATTTTTGAATGGCGTTAAACAGGGATGAATATATTTAATGATATATGGAGTTTTGTGAAATCCCATAAGATATTATCTGCAATTATTATCCTTTTGGTCCCTGTGCCGGGATATATTATGGTTGATAAGGCTGTGTTTATGCTTGAAAAGGATAATGAGTTTTGTATTGCATGCCACCTTATTTAAAATACAAATTTTCAAATGTTCAAAACTTCTTGTTTTTGTCATTTAGATTTTTGTCACTTGATATTGTTTAGGATTTCGGATTTAGACATTAGAATTTTCCAGCTTGTCTGGGTTAGGGTGTAACAATAGTTCCCTCTCCCCTCGGGGAGAGGGTTAGAATGAGGAGTTATTTTTGGATGAAAAAGATAGAATCCATATCGATTATAACAATACTAATCTTTATTTCCCTTCTGGTCTTGCCGGTATCTGTCCATAGTCAGAAACCATCCAAAATGCCGCCAACCCCTGTAGAGGTAGCGAGCGTTAAACCTGTGTCAGTAAAGGTTTCGATCCCTCTTATAGGTATTGTAGAACCCTTAGTCTCTGCCAGTGTGGTCGCTGAGGTAAGTGGGGTCATAACCAGATGCTACAAGGATGAGGGTGATTTTGTAAAGAGAGGTGAGATTATCTGTCAATTAGATAGAGTAAAGAGAGAGGTTGCAGTTAATCTTGCCTCTGCACGGCTCAAACAGGCAGAGGCAGAGCTTGAGAAACTAAAAAAGGGGCTGAGAAAAGAAGAGATAAGAAAAAAGAAGGCGATCATGGCAAACAGAAAGGCAATAGCCAACAGACTAAAGACCAATTATCAGAGAATGGAAGAACTGTCCCTGAAAGGGATAGTGTCTGAAGAAGAAAAGCAGAACAGCAAGTGGGAATATGAACAGGCAGATGCCCTTCTCATGGAGGCAAGGGCAGACTTAGACCTTGCAGAACATGGCACAAGAGAAGAGGATATTATAATTGCCGAACATGAAGTAAAGGCAAAAAGAGAAAGCCTGAGAGAGCTTAAAGACTCCCTCTCAAAGACATCTGTAAGGTCAATGATAACAGGCTTTATTGTCTCTAAGCACAAAGAAATTGGAGAGTGGGTGGATATAGGAGAGGAGATTGTGAATATTATCTCAACAGAAAAGGTTATAGTCTCTGTCTCTATCCACGAAAGTGAAATAAACAGTATAAACTCAGGAGAGAAGGCTGCTGTGAGGATTGGCACATATCCTGATGCAGAATTTTCAGGGACAATAAGACATATCATCCCAGAGGCTGATCCCAAGAGTCATGCCTTTCCTGTAAAGATAGAGATAGATAACAAGGAACATAAGATTAAACCGGGTATGTCTGCAAATGTCAGCCTGTTTACAGCAAAAGAGAGGAGAGTTCTCGGGGTGCCAAGGGATGCACTAGTAAAGAGAGGAGAGAGTTTTTTTGTCTTTGCAGTGCGTGATTCCATAGCAGTTGAGATAGAGGTTGAAAAGGGTGAGAGCTTAGGTTCAATGATAGAAGTAAGGGGTGATATAAGAGCAGGTGATAAGGTTGTTGTTACAGGTAATGAGGGATTAAGAAACGGTACCTCAGTAAATGTCGTAAACCTAAATAGATAAGGAGTATTATGAAAAGGATAATAGACATCATCACAGACCATCCCAAAATAACCATATCTGTCATAGCCATAATTACCATATTCTTTGTCTCGCAACTGCACAGATTGCGACTGGAGACCAATATAGAGGAGATGCTCCCCAAAAAGGACTTAGCATATATAAACAAAAAGATGCTTGAGAAGGTCTTTGGCGTAAAAGACATGGTAATAATAGGTGTCGTTAATGAAGGCAAGGATGGGATATATAATAAAGGGACACTTGCACTTATCAAGAGGATTACCGATACGCTCAGGGATATGGAAGGGATAAATGCCATAACAAAGGATGACCTAATAAGCATATCCACACTGGATAATATCATAGGCACTGAAGAGGGGATGGAGGTTACCCCGTTTATGGAAGACATCCCTGAGACCAGAGAAGAGATAGAAAGGCTAAAAGATGCAGTATTCAGCAACGATATCTATAGAGGGAGCATCTTCTCAGAAGACAGGACAGCGACCGTTATCATGGCAGAACTTGAGGATGGGGTCAATCCCGGTGAGGTCTATTTCAGGATAAAGGATTATATAGATACAGAGAGGCAAAGGGATATCCCTGAGAAGATATATATAGCGGGGAGACCTGCAATAGAGGGGATATTTGGTATTTACATGGCACAGGACAATCAGAGGATGATGCCATTAGTGATCATCCTTATTATAGCAGTCCTCTATATCACATTCAGGACAATCAGAGGAGTTCTTATCCCCCTGACAGTAGTAATCATAGCCGTAATATGGACACTCTCCACAATGGGATTATTAGGTATTCCTATCTTCACAATCTCAAATATGATGCCAGTAATACTTATTGCCATAGGCACAGCCGACGGCATACACCTGCTTAGCAAATATTATGATGAGGTAATAGAATTTCCTGATAAAACAAAAAAAGAGATAGTCATGGATACTATGTCAGAACTCTCAACACCAGTTATCATGACCTCACTCACCACTGCTGTCGGATTCCTCTCAAACATCACCTCAAAGATGATACCCATAAGATATTTCGGCGCATTTACAGCGCTCGGCACAATCTATGCCATGGTATTCTCTCTTATATTCATTCCTGCTGTCCTGATGCTCCTGAAGAAAAAGGTGCCGGAGAGGCTCAGGAGAAACATGGAGACAGACAGAGACATGACAAAAGTAGGCATATCATCAAGGATACTCTCTTCACTATCCAGATTTGTCTGTAACAGACAGAAGATGATTACCATCACTACTATAGCTATAGTAATAACCTGCATATATGGACTTATGTCCATATATGTGGATGCAAGCCTCCTCTCCGAGTTCAGAGAGACAAGCGAAATCAGGCAGGCAGATAATATCCTGAATACAAAGTTCAACGGTACAACAAGTCTTAACATTATCATAGATGCTGATAAGGATAATGCCATGAAAGATCCAGTCCTACTAAAAAAGATAGATAATCTCCAGACATATATGGAATCCATGGATGAGGTAGGAGATACCCTCTCTATTGCAGAGTTTATAAAGAGGATGAACAGAGTCATGAATGAGGATAGAAAAGAGATGGAAGTTATACCTGATTCAAGGGACTTGATAGCCCAGTATCTCCTCATGTATTCCATGTCAGGCGACCCTGAAGACTTTGACGATGTAGTGGACTACAACTACAGACAGGCAAATATCAGGGCAATGTTAAAGACAGACCATTCCAGACCTGTCAGCACGATCATCCAGAGGCTGAAAGAGTTTGTAAAAGACAACTTTGACTCAAAAACTAATGTCAAACTTGCCGGCACTGCATACACCACATATACCTTTGTTGATATTATCATCAGGGGACAGACAATGGGGCTTATTATAGGTATATTGGGGATATTTCTCCTCACATCATTGGAGTTCAGGTCATTTATTGCAGGGATATTTAACATCATCCCCATAACATTCTCCATCCTCTTTAACTTTGGGATGATGGGTATGATAGGCTTCCCATTAGAGGTTGGAACAGCCCTGACAGCAGGTATGGCAATGGGGGTAGGAGTGGATTATGCCATACACTTTATAAGCAGATACCGACTGGCGGCAGGGAAGACTGATAACCCTCATGATATCACCCTTATCACAATGATCACATCAGGAAAGGCAATATTCTTTAATGCAGTTGTGGTAATAGCAGGCTTCCTTGTTCTCCTGAGGGCAAACCTATACCCGCAGGTAAAACTTGGCATTATGGTCTCTCTGACAATGCTTATCTGTTTTTTAAGCAGTGTAATTATCCTCCCCCTCTTATTAAACTATTTTAAACCAAAGTTTATTTTTAATGAATCACCCTAACCCTGTTATCTCCCTATAGGGCAAAGGGAGAGGGTGCAACAACAGTCCCCTCTCCCATTAGGGGAGAGGGCAGGGTGAGGGGAAGAGGAATAGATAAGAAAGGTATAATGACTATAGATAATAACTTTATAGAAAAGAGACTCTGGGATGCCGCCGATCAGCTAAGGGCAAACTCTAAACTAAAGTCCTCTGAATACTCTATTCCTGTATTGGGTCTCATCTTTCTTAAGTTTGCTGACCATAAGTTCACTATTGCTAAAAGAGAGATAGAGAGGCAGCAAAGAGATACAAGGAGCCGTATAGGAATCTCTAAAATAGCCTATCAGTCAAGAGGCATCCTATATCTTCCAGATAATGCCCGTTTTTCATACCTCTTAACTCTGCCAGAGGGTGAGAACATTGGAAAGGCAATAAACAGTGCAATGAAGGCAATTGAGGCAGAGGATGATGATCTGAAAGATGTCCTTCCAAAGACCTATAACAGGCTTGAAGATTATCTCCTCATAGCACTGTTGAAGACCTTTTCCAGTATTCCAATGGATATTGAGGGCGATCTGTTCGGAAAGATCTATGAATACTTCCTTGGCAAATTTGCCATGGCTGAAGGACAGAGGGGTGGTGAGTTCTTCACGCCGACATCCTTAGTAAAACTTATTGTAGAGGTTATAGAGCCATATCACGGAAGGATCTATGACCCTGCCTGTGGTTCTGGCGGTATGTTTGTGCAGAGTGGAAGATTTGTAGAGAGACACAAAAAAAAGCCATCTACAGAGATATCCATCTATGGACAGGAAAAGACAGCAGAGACAATAAGGCTCTGCAAGATGAACCTTGCTGTCCATGGGCTATCAGGTGATATCAGGCAGGAAAACACATATTATGAAGATATACATAATTCAAATGGCAGGTTTGACTTTATGATGGCTAATCCTCCATTTAATGTGAATGGAGTTGATAAGGAGAAGATAAGAGATGATAAACGTTTTGTTTACGGCATTCCAAGGACTGACAATGCCAATTACCTCTGGATTCAGATATTCCTGAGTGCATTAAATGAAAAAGGCAGGGCAGGCTTTGTAATGGCAAACTCTGCCAGTGACGCGAGACAATCAGAATTAGAGATCAGGAAAAGGATGATTGAAGACCATGCAGTGGATATAATGATAGCAATTGGCCCAAACTTCTTTTATACCGTTACCCTGCCATGCACACTATGGTTTTTTGATAAAGGGAAAAAGGATACAGAACGTAAGGATAAGATACTCTTCATAGACACCCGCCATATCTACAGACAAATAGACCGTGCACATCGGGAGTTTTTGCCAGAACAGATAGAATTTATCACCAACATTGTGAGGCTATATCGGAATGAAGATATTGAAATAGACCAGGGCAGTGAAACCCTTGTCAAAGAACATTTCCCAAAGAGAAGATATCAGGACATCCCCGGCCTTTGCAAGGTGGCAGAGCTAAAGGAGATTGAAGAACAGGGATGGAGTCTGAACCCGGGACGGTATGTTGGTGTTGCAGAGAAAGAGGAGGACAATTTTGATTTTAAAGAGAGATTGGAAGAATTGAACGAGGAGTTGGAATCGCTGAATATAGAGGCAAAGGGACTTGAAGCCCGAATTGCGGAGAATATAAGTAAGTTATTGGAGAAGTGATATGCCGATAGAAAAGGAGAGATATTTTGATTTTTTGATAAAGGTTAAAGATAGAATTCAAACATCCCAGATGAGAGCTGTTTTATCTGTAAATACTGAGTTAATCTATCTTTACTGGGATATTGGACGAATGATAGATAAACGACAAAAGATAGAAGGATGGGGAGCGGGTATTATTCCAAAGTTATCAACAGATATCAGAAATGAATTACCAGAGATTAAGGGATTTTCGGAGAGAAATATTGGCTATATGATTCGTTTCGCAAAGGAATATGGAGAACCTGCAATTTTGCAACAGCCTGTTGCAAAATTGAGGGGAAAAGATAAATCGTCTCACATAGCCTTTTCAGAATATAGTAATGATATTTCAGTAAAAGTGCAACAACTTGTTGCCCAATTACCATGGGGACATAATGTCCTGCTAATGTCAAAGATCAAAGATCAAAGATAAAAGTGTTCGCTTATGGTATATGCAAAAAACTATAGAAAATGGCTGGAGGGGAACTAAGGTTCAAAAGAGATGAAACGAAGCAATGTTGATAAAAGTAGAGAACTGCGAAAAAACCAGACAGATGCTGAAAAAACGCTATGGTCAGTATTAAGAGATCGTCAACTATCCGGGATAAAATTCAGGAGACAGTTCTCTGTTGGTGAATATATATTAGATTTCTATTCTCCAGAATATAAAATTGGCATTGAGGCTGATGGTGGTCAACATTATGAAGAAAAGGGCAGACAAAGAGATGAGTTAAGAACAAAAGAGTTATTGAGAACAGGAGTTCAGATATTAAGGTTTAGTAATCTGGATATATTGAACAATATTGAAGGTGTATGTGAGCTGATTCAGAAGGTCATAGAGGAGAGAAAAGAGAATCCCCCTCACCCTAACCCTCTCCCCCGAGGAGAGAGGGAATTGTAAGAGGGAGAGAATGTAAAATTTACTCTCTCCAATGGAGAGAGATACTTTAAAAATAACCCTTTCCCTTATGTGAGGGTCTGTTTAAATAAGTCCCCTCTCACCTTATGGCAAAGGGTTATAACATAACATCAGTGAGGGCAAAGAGTTATGGCAAGCAGTTCCCTCTTCCCCAAGGGTAACAAGGTCAGGGTGTAGCAACAGTCCCCTCTTCCACCCAATGGCAAAAGGGTCAGGGCACAGCAACAGTTCCTTCTCCCCTGATAACAAGAGGGGTAGGGTATACTAACAACAGTCCCCTCTCCCCTGATAACAAGAGGGGTAGGGTATACTAACAACAGTCCCCTCTCCCCTCAGGGGAGAGGGTTAGGGTGAGGGGGAAGTGGGGATAAGAAAATAAGTGATGAAAGAGAAGATGAAAAAAGGGTGGAGAAAGGTGACAGAAGGAAAAGTTTGATGGCAAATCTTAGTCATATAACATTTAAAGATTTCATTACCTTACAAAGAGGGTTTGACTTACCAAAAAAAGATATAGTAGATGGACATCATCCTGTTGTTGGCTCAACATCTATTATTGGATATCATAGAGAGTACAAAGTGTTACCTCCTGGGGTAGTTACTGGACGAAGTGGCTCTTTAGGAGAAGTTCAATACATTCAAAATAAATACTGGCCACACAATACATCTTTATGGGTAAGAGATTTTAAAGGAAATGATCCTCGATATGTTTATTATTTTCTAAAAACAATAGACCTTAAACGATTTAATTCTGGAGCAGGTGTACCAACACTCAATCGAAATGATCTCGATACATTAGAAGTAGTGATTCATGATTTTTCCACCCAGCACAAGATCGCCTCTATCCTCTCCGCCTACGACGACCTTATTGAAAACAATACCCGCCGTATCAAGATACTTGAGGAAATGGCACAGGCTATTTATCAGGAATGGTTTGT
>JBHHUU010000037.1:0-16412 GCA_046753905.1 Nitrospirota bacterium
GGGTAATATTGAATTACTGGAATAGGGAGGGTGATAGATTTTCACCCTCGGGGGTAAACAACTCGTTCATGAATGTTTACCATGAAAATCAAATCAATCAAACCAATCACATCATTCCTTTTTCTCCATCATCTGATAGATACATGGCAGAACTACTAATGTAAGGATAGTTGAGGTAGCAATACCGCCCAGTATTACTATCGCGAGTGGTTTCTGTATCTCTGCTCCAGAACCTGAACTAAGGGCAAGCGGCAACATACCAAATCCTGTAGTAAGTGCTGTCATAAGGACTGGTGACATCCTGATCTCACAACCCTTTTTGATCGCATCAATAAGTGGCACTCCTTCCTTTCTTATATCATTTATAGAGGTTATAAGTACAATACCATTTCTTACAGCAATGCCAAATAAAAGAATAAAGCCAACCAGTGATGATATGCTGAGTGTTCCATCTGAGATGAATATACTTATTACTCCGCCAATTAAGGCAAGAGGCAGATTTAACATAATTAAAGATGCAGTCTTTGCCGATGAAAAATTTGTATACAATAGCAAAAATATCCCGACAATTACCATTGCCCCTGTAATAAATATCCTTTTTGCTGCCCTCTGCTGACTCTCAAACTGACCGCCATAAGTTATAAAATAGCCTTCAGGAAGAACTACACCTTTAGATATCTTATCCCTAGCTTCTTCTACAAAACTTCCAATATCCCTGTTAGAGACATTAGACTGTATTACTATCCTCCTTGAGACATTCTCTCTATTTATTGTGTTTGGTCCTACATCAAAATATATATCTGCAACCTGATTAAGGGGTATTAGCGCACCTGATTCCGTCTTTATTAAAAGTCTTTTAATCGTGTCAATATTTTCTATGCTGTCTTCATTAAGCCTTAAATAAAGGTCATGCTGTCTCTGACCTGATATAATCTGACTTATTGTCTTACCTTTAAATGCAGTCTCTATAAATTCTGCGATCTCACCAGAGGATAGTCCATACCTTGATGCTGCATCCTGATCTATGTCTATTTTTAGCTGCGGAATATCTACCTGTTGTTCTATCTGAAGGTCTGCTGCACCCTCTATCCCTGATACTATCTTTTCTATCTCCTTTGCCTTTGCCCTTAATACCTTAAGGTCATGTCCAAATAGTTTCATTGCAAGCTGGGCATTTACTCCTGACAATAGATGATCTATCCTGTGCTGAATTGGCTGACCAATATTTGCCACTATGCCTGGAAATTCTTTTATTATTGCCCTGATGTCCTGAATAACATCTTCCCTTGATTTTTCCCGATCTTCGGGCGGAAGGAGACGGGCAAGAATCTCATTTGAATTTACTCCCTCTGCATGCTCATCCTGTTCTGCTCTCCCTGTCCTGTTAGTTACAGATATTACCTCAGGCAGGTCTAATATTCTTTCTTCAACTCTTCTTGCTATCCGTATTGATTCCTGTAATGATGTGCCGGGAACAAGCCGTATATTTACTACAAGCATACCCTCATCCATTATTGGAAGGAATTCTCTCCCTGTTACAGATAAAAGACCAATTGAGATGAGCAGGCATATTACTGAGATGGCTATTATAATGCCACCCCTTGTAAGTGCAAAGTTCAGAATAGGTCTGTATATCTTTAAAAGATATCTGACCACAATAGGCTCCTTATCTTTGAGTTTCTTTTTGGAAGATGCAAGAAATATCTGACATAAGGCTGGCGTGACAAATGTGGATACAACAAGAGAGGCAATCATGGCAATAATCACAGCATAAGCAAGAGGTTTAAACAGTCTTCCTTCTATTCCACTTAAGTTTAATAAAGGTATAAATACAAGGACAATAATCACTGTGGCAAAGAAGGCAGGATGCCACATCTCATAAGAAGCCCTCAAGTTTACATCACCTGTTGTCTCACCAGTCGGAGATATAAAATATTCAATAAGCCTTCTGTTGGTATTCTCTACATCTATTATAGCGTCATCAACAACCATACCTATTGCAATAGCCAGACCTCCAAGTGTCATAATATTTACTGTAAGACCCTGTATAGAAAGCCCTATTACTGCAATTAAAAGGGATAATGGTATGGCAGTTAAAGTTATAAGCGTTGGTCTCAGATTGCTTAAAAACAGAGTCAGAATGAGTGCTACAAGAAATCCACCCTGATATACTGCCATCTTGACATTGGATATTGCCCTCTCAATGAGGTCTGATTGCAGATATTCCAGACGAATATCTATCCCCTCAGGCAGGGTTTTTTTTATCTCATTCAGGGCAGCCTTGATATACTCAGTAACAGAGATAGTATTAGTGCCTGGCTGCTTGGATATCTTGGAAAGCGCTGTCTCCTTTCCATTAAAACTCCCTGCTCCTCTCCTTCTTAAGAATAGACCCCCTATCTTTACCTCTGCAACATCTTTTATTAATACTGGAAGATTATGCTCACGTGTTGCTACAATCACATTTTCTATATCCTTTACATCATGCAGTCTTCCTATACCCCTGATTAAATACTCTTGAGTGTCACTAAGATAGAAGCCTCCCGGTGAATTCATATTACTCTTCTTCAATGCCTCTTCTAAATCAAAGATGCTTAAATTAAAGTTTACCAGTTTATCAGGATCAGCAAATACCTGATACTGTTTTACTACTCCGCCCTGATTTATGACATTTGCTACTCCCGGAACAGACTGCAGCCTGAATTTTATTATCCAGTCTGCAATTTCTCTCAGGGCAAGCGGTGAAATCTCCTCATTATTATTTACCAACACATATTCAACAATCTCGCCAAGCCTTGAGGTGATTGGTGCAATTACAGGTGCGTCCACCCCTTTTGGAAGGTTAGGGACGACAATCTGGAGACGCTCAGTTACCATTTGCCGCGCTACAAATATATCTGTCCCCCATTCAAATTCTATAAATATTATTGAAAGTCCTATGCCTGATGATGATCTTACCCTCTTTACAAATGGAGCACCATTAAAGGCTGTCTCTAAAGGAAAAGTTATCAGAGTCTCCACCTCTTCTGGAGACCAGCCATGTGCTTCTGTAAGTATTGTCACCCTTGGATCATCAATATCAGGGTAAACATCTATAGGCATTGTCTGAAATATCCTTATTCCCCAGAAAATCGCCATGATACAGAGACAGATAACCATCCATCTATTCTTTATGACAAATTCTATTAATTTTTTTGCCATAAGTCTCCAACTCCCTAATAACTTAAGTGCCTAAAGTGAACTAAAGTTGTTAATAAAAACAAATAATGAAAGTCCAAACCTGAAAAAGCAGATTCTTCGCTCCGCTCAGAATGACAAAATTTTAACTCCCTAACTCCTCAACTCAATGCGTATGCCCTGCATGCGGATCTTCCGCAGAGGGTGTCTCTGAAAAAGAACGCAATTCATAAACACCTTTTGTAACCACAAGCTCACCAGAGGAGAGTCCTTTTAAGACCTCCACATTTCTATCATCCTCTTTGCCTGTTATTATCTCCTGTTTTACAAACAGACCATCTGACATCACAAATACAAATTTTCCACCGCCTTCTCTCAATACAGCAGACTTAGGCACAGAGAGTCTCTCCTCACCACGTTCAATAATAATTGATATCTCAGCAAACATGCCTGGTTTAAGTCTAAATCCACTGTTTTTTATCCTTGACCAGATATGTGCTGTTCGTTTATCTCTTTCAACTGTCCTTGAGATATAGTCTATCCTCCCCTCAAAGATATCATTTGGCATACTTAGTATCTTTACCCTTGTCAAAAGGTCTTTTTTTATTAAAGAGAGCTGATCTTCTGATATATCGCCTTCAATTAATACCTCTGATATATTGCTTATCTTAAATATCTTATCTTCAGGCCCAATGCTGTCTCCAACTACTGCTTGCCGTTCTGTTATATGTCCTGTTATCGGCGAGCGGATAGACAGAACCCTGATAAACCTCTCATTTTTCACTATATCCTCAACCGCTTTTTTATCAAGCCCCATTATCTCAAGTTTCCTCACCATACCAAGTGTCTTGCTTTCTATCTTTTGATAATCGGTTTTTATCTTTATTAGCTCCTTTTTAGGGAGTATCTTCTTTTCCACGAGACTCTCTATCCTCGAGATGTTAGATTCTATCAATCTCTTTTCGCTCAGTGTCTGAAATAGATCTACCTGAAGGTTCTCAAATTCAAGACTTTTAATATCAACTAACTTTGATCCCTTTCTGACAAACTCCCCAAGGTTCACATAAATCCGTTCAATCTTTCCATCTATCCTTGAGCTTACATAAGCCTCCATATTTGGATCTATAGAGATAAAGGCAGGATGCCTTATCACCTTTTCTATCCTTCTCTTTTTTACATCAGCCATCTCCAGACCAATATTAATCTGTGCATCCTCTGAGAGATGTATCCCTTTTGAATTATCTCTCTCAGGCATTGAACTGTTAGCTATTGTATGAGAATTTTCACCATGTTCATGATCATCTTCATGTTTATGTTCATGTTCCTGAACATCATTATTATGATCCTCATGTCTATGGTCTCCTGATGCAAAGAGGTTGACTGTCCATAATATACTTAAGACTATCATTATCCCTATCTTTAGATTCCACCATCTGGACTGATAATTCATTGATCTTCTCCCTTCAGGTCTATGCCTATCTCCTCTTCTAATCTTGATCGGGTGATATACTGCTTAAATTGCAGGTCCAAATAATCTTTATTTGTATTAATAAACCTCTCCTGTGCTGACAGAAGTATACCTATCTCTATCTGACCCAGATCATAGGCAGACTGTATCAGCTCTATATTCTCTCTTTCCTGACTCAATATCTTATCTTTTAGTCTGCTGAGGGCATTCTCTATAGGCTTAAGCCCCTCATATAATGCTATTATCCTTTGTTTGAGCTTTCTTTTTAAATTTAAAAGCTCTATCTCTATTAATCTCTTCTCTTCTTCAATCTTTATTATTTCGCCCTTTCTTCTGTTAACAATCGGAAGATCAATAGAGAAAGAACTCCCCAATATCTTTCCCTTATCTGTTATCTCATCTCTATTAAGCCCTTCAATAATGCTTTTATCTTCCTCATAAAACAGTGAGAGACGAATATCAGGAATATTCATCTTTTTAATAAGGAGGAGAACTTTTTCTTTCTTTTTCTTTTTAATCTCAAGGCTCTTAATATCAGCCCTGTTTTTATATACATTATCGATCAGTCTCTGAATATCTATATAATCAGTTTTTTTTATAGACAGGTCTCCTTCAGCTATAAAATCTGACTCTATTTCTCTTCCAATAATAAGGTTTAACTCTCTCTTTATTGCTGATATCTCTGACAGGATAAGCAGCTTCTCATTTTCTGCCCTGTCTCTCTCTGAGAGTGCAATCCCAAGATTCATTTCCGGGGTGTCTCCTACCTCAATCTTTGCTTTAGTAACCTCAACTAACCTCTTATCTATGTCTATTATTTCATCTATAAATTTTGACTTTTCTTTAAGAAGGATAAGTTTTCCAAAGAGAGATTTCACTGAAAACCTGATCACTCTTTTTTTATCTTCTAAATCTAATATTGCCCCTTTTGTCCCATACTCTGCAATTCTTTTTCTTAACCTCCTTTTTGAACCTGTCTCTATCTGTTGTGAGATGCCGATAAGGAAAGAGCCTTCGCCTTCATTAGCAAGAACAGCGTCTGATGATACCTCAAATTCCAGTTCCGGATTATAGGGATATTGCGAACCAATAATCTCCTCTGCCCTATTAATATTTATCGTCTGAGCCCCTTTAACAATCTCAGGATTATGCTTCAATGCCAGAACAAGCATATCTGAAAGAGTCAATACCTCAATACCATCTCTGTTTATTGCAAAAATATGATCTGGTCTTGTTGTAAAAAAGACAAGTATCATTAGTAAAGAGATGCCCGATATAAATTCTGGTTTACTGCATATAAAACTCTCTGAAAATAGTCTTCTAAACTTCATATTCCATTCTTCCTTATAGACTGACATAAAGGAGGTTATCCACATACAATTACCCCCCTCATCATTTCCTCTCCCTTACATGGGAAGGGTTAAGGTGCGGATAGAATCAAAGGCTAAACTGAGGGTTTATCCCAAACAATGCAGTAAAAATCAAAGGCTGTCAGGATAGGATAATATACAAAATAGCCTTTTCTCCTGATATAATTCTTCTAAAAAGTTATATTTTCTGCTGACTATTTTGTAGTATCAGATGATGAGAGATGAGTTAAAAATATGCACATCCCTATTGATATGTTTTTGGGTGCTATTAAGATTGGATATTTGTTGAATGGTGAAAGAGTCATTTTTATCGAAATAATATGAAACAGGACTAAACAACTCTTTTTCGAGACTGACTTCTCTGTCTTTTATATCTGTTGAATTAAAACTATTATCTATTACATAAGGATATATATTGCAGGTTAGATAGGAATCACTCTCATCTCTATGAGCATGATTATGGTTCAGAGAAACAAGGCAATGCGCTATATCTGTAAAAAAAGTGCTAATAAATATTACTGAAATAATTAAAAAGATAATTTTATATCTATTCATCATAATTAAAATCTCTCACACAAAAAAGTTAAAAAAAACTAATTTATTTTAGTTTATCTTTATTTGGTCTCTTTGTCAAGGGATTTTTTTCATCAGGAGAGAATATCCAAAAAAAATTGTGTCCCCCCCTTGACATTGGAAAAATCATGGTTAAATAAAAGAATAGGAGATGAAACAAAAAACAAAATTAAAAATCAAGGGGTTAAAGAAAGGAGGATGATTACTATGAGAATCACAGCATTAGAACCAATTAATAGTTTAAGGACAGTAAAGGATGATCTGGATAGGGTATTTAGAGGTGCCTTCCTAAGACCATTTTGGGATATAGAGGAGAATAATACCCCTCCTGTTTCAAGATTGCATCCGCCAGTAGATATTTACGAAGATAAAAACCAGATAGCAATAAGATCAGAGGTGCCTGGCATTAACCCTGAGGAGATTGAGGTAAAAGTTGAGGATGGTGTGCTTACTATAAAGGGAGAAAGAAAGTTTGAAGAAGAAAAGAAAGACAGATACTTTCACACAATAGAGAGATCTTACGGAAACTTTTACAGACGATTTGATCTCCCCTCAACAGTTGATAAAGACAAGATTAGCGCTGAGTACAAGCACGGGTTACTCAATATTACATTACCTAAAAAGGAAGAATCACAACCTAAAAAGATCGATATAAAACTCAACTAATAACCATTAGGGCTCATGCAAAAAAATGGTGATTTTAGCATGAGCCCTTACCCCTTGATCAAGAAGGATTCATGCCTCAAAGATACAACAAAAAGCCCTCATGGACAAAGGTATGGAGCAACTTATTCCGCTATGTGGAAAAGAGTTTATAGCGTCACATTAGTGATTAGGTCTCACTACTCATAGAGACCTGATCTGAAAGATGCTGTTGTATCTAAATAAACTTATTATAATCATACGTATTATAAACATTTATGAACGAGTTGTTCACCCCCGAGGATGAAAATTAACCTCCCCCTTTAACAAAGGGGAAAACTTGTACTTCCCCCTTTAGCAAAGGGGGCAGGGGGGGATTTTCATATAGTAAAGTCTTTGGAACCCCCCTCACCCTGTATTAGCATGAATAGTTACGGTATAGAGTCATTCTATTTTACGATCTACGTTTCTGAAGGCAGCGAAATATTATGTTTATGGAAAAGGCAATGGTAAGCAGTATTATTCCTAATGCCATACCAAGGGCAAATTCACCTTTCCCTGTTTCCAGGGCTATGGCGCTGGTAATGTTTCTTGTGTACCCTCTGATATTTCCACCAAGCATCATTGACACCCCAACTTCAGCAAAAACCCTGCCGAACCCTGCAATAATCGCTGAGAATATTACATATCGTCCCTCAGCCACAAGGAAAAATGCTGTCTGGAGCTTACTTGCGCCTAGGGTAAGAGCAGTCTTTTCAACCCTTTTGTCAATTCCCTGAATAGCAGACAATGATAGTGATGCGATAATTGGAAAGGACAGAATCATCTGACCTATTACCATTGCCCATGGTGTGTAAAGCAACCCCATACCTCCGAGTGGTCCGCGCCGGGAGATGAAGGAATATACAAGGAGTCCTATGACTACGGTAGGAAGAGCCAAAAGGGTATTGAGGATGGTTATTACTAGTTGCTTGCCTCTGAAATCTTTAATGGCAACATAAAAACCCACAGGCAGACCAATCAAGGTGGACAACAGAGTGGAAATCATAGATACCCTGACAGAAACAAGGATAATTTTAATCATCTCTCTGTCAAGAGATACTATCATTTTAAAGGCATTGATAAATCCATCAAGAATATAATCCATCATACAACCTATTCGTAGGCATTTGGATAAAAAAGCTGTTTTCCATTTTTTCTGAATTCACCAATAATTTTCTGACCCTCTGGTGAAGTTATCCAGCCTATCAGCGACATGGAGTAGGTATAGTTTACATGTGGATGTTTCCCTGGATTTACTGCAATTATGCCGTAAGGATTAAAAAGTATCTTATCTCCCTCAACGAGGATGACAATATCCACATTTTTTTCATAGGCAATATATGTTCCCCTGTCAACAAGGCAATAAGCCCTCTTTTCATCGGCTATCTGGAGTGTGGCACCCATTCCTTGTCCTGTTTCAAGGTGCCATTTCCCTGAAGGTTTAACCCCGGTGAGCTTCCATAATTGCTTTTCCTTCTTGTGAGTACCTGATTCATCTCCACGTGACACAAAAAGATGCTTTTCACCTGCAATCTTTTTCAATGCCGCCTGAACAGCAGCATTTTTTATCATAGCAGGGTCGCTTTTTGGTCCGACAAGTACAAAATCGTTATACATTACATCACGCCTATTGATTCCAAACCCATTATTGACAAACCTGTCTTCTGCCTCACGTGCATGGACTAAAACGAGATCAACATCACCATTCTCACCTAACTTCAACGCCTTGCCTGTTCCCACGGCGATTACATCCACTTTTACCCCGAATTTCTTTTCAAAAGGCGGCAAAAGCTCATAGAGCAGCCCTGAATTTTCCGTGGAAGTCGTGGTAGCCATCCTGACTCTCTCTTCTGCCTGTACAGTCAATATCAACAGATAAAATGTCATAAAAAATGCTATAAAAGCAAAAAAGTATTTTCCTGTTTTTTTTGTTTTCATAAAAAACTCCTTTTCATGAAGTGTACATTATTTGTCCTGAATCTCTGGTATCATATCCGCCAAACATGGATGCCTTTTCTTTAAACTGACTTGACCTTAAACCTGTCATTATCTGCTGGATATCTCCTGAGAAGAAATACTCTCTCGGTATTACAAGGTCAAATCGTTCTTTTTTTAAGGGAATAAAGTCTAAGTTCAGCATATCAGCCGCAGTTTTTATTCCAACTCCTGCATCTACGTCCCCCTTTAAGATGCTGATGCCTACCTCAAGGTGTGTGATAGCTTCTGTCTCATATCCGTTCACCATAGAACTATCAATACCGACTTTCTTCAAATATTCATCGATCAGAAGACGGGTACCCGAACCCTTATTACGGTTGATAAACCTGATCCCATGCCGCCCAAGGTCACTCCACCCTTTTATTTTTAAGGGATTACCACTTTTTACGATCAATCCCTGCTGGCGATAGGCAAAATTTATAGCCACGACCCTCAAATTTGAAAAAGATGATGCAAGAAAATATATATTGTATTCCTCACTATCAGTGTCCATGAGATGAGAACCAGAGATATGCACCTTTCCTGCATTAAGCATAGTTAATCCATATAGGCTGCCAGTATTGCAGAAGAAAGAGAAAACAGGATGTTCAGATTTTTCTATCCTGTTCAGCATATAGTCTAACAGAGGATCATTGCTCCCTGTAACCATCAGAATACCATTCTGTTTTTTTAATAATGAGGGGTAGTTTTCAATACTATTCTCCAGCCATATATCCACCAGCTCTTTGTAGAAACCCCATTTGCCAGTAATCTTTGTAGCCGGCAGATTCTTATCCCTAATTAATGAGTATATCTTTTTTTCATTTATTCCTAAATATCCTGCAAGTTCACAAGTATTCATATATTTTCTCATATATAGACCTCCCCTTGGTGTTAATAATAAAATACTCACCTTTTCTTGTCAAGAATATAATTACTTATAATGCCTTATAATAACAATTATAATAGTCCTATCCTCAAAATGCTATTAAACTCTTGAAGTTCAGGTCAGTTTGGCATATACTATTTTTATAAGAAAACCAGATAAAACTATAATCTTATTTATAACCCTTTTGGTCAGGAGAGGGGAAAGAGGTATCAATGTTTAGATTAATGCTTAAATCAAAAATCCATAGAGTTACAATAACTGACGCAAACTTAGAGTATGAAGGAAGTATTACTATTGATGAATCTATTCTTGAAAGAGCTGGCATTATTCCCTATGAACATGTAGCCATATCAAATCTGAACAATGGCGAGCGGTTTGAGACATACGTCATCCCTGGAAAAAGGGATTCAGGCATTATTGCGCTTAATGGTCCTGCTGCAAGAAAAGGCGTGACAGGAGATAAGATAGTTATATTTTCTTATGTCTATTGTAAAGAGGAAGAACTGACAGGTTATAAGCCCACTATTATAAATGTAGATGAGAGAAATAGGGTTGTTTAGTTTCCTAAGTTTCAATTATTTAACCATGACTGTTTACCATGAAAGAGAATTACAACATACATAACATAATAGTTACGGATTTTCTTGTTATTGGATCAGGAGTGGCAGGGTTGTCTTCTGCTATTGAACTTGGTAAAAAGGGTAAGGTAATAGCCATAAATAAGGGTATTACCATAGAATCGAGTTCTGAGTTTGCACAAGGCGGAATAGCAGTTGCCCTGAGTGAGGAGGATAGCATATCTTTTCATTTTGAGGATACGATTAAGGCAGGAAAGGGATTATGCAATAAAGAGGCAGTCAGGATACTCGTAGAAGAAGGACCTGAACATATAAAAGAACTCATCTCATGGGGGGCAGCATTTGATAAAGAAAATGGAGAGTTTTTATTTGCGAAAGAGGCAGCCCATAGTAAAGACCGTATTTTGAGGGCAAAAGGGGATGCTACAGGTGGAGAGATTGTCGCTACTCTTTTAGGTAAAGTAAAAGCTAATAAAGAGATAACAAAATTTGACTACAAT
Source organism: Nitrospirota bacterium (assembly GCA_046753905.1). Lineage (GTDB taxonomy): Bacteria > Nitrospirota > Nitrospiria > JBHHUU01 > JBHHUU01 > JBHHUU01. The sequence continues at coordinate 11,217 of JBHHUU010000037.1, forward strand.
TTTACTATAGATATATATGTCGATAATGGAATCTGCAAAGGTGCGATAATTCTTAATGAGGATACAAAAGAGATATATGGTATCCTTGCAAAGGCAATTATCCTGACTACTGGAGGGATAGGGCAGATATATTCAAGAACAACCAATCCTCTGTCTGCGACAGGTGATGGGATAGCAATGGCATATTATGCAGGTGCAAAATTAGATGATATGGAATTTATCCAGTTTCACCCAACCTCTTTATATCTTCCTAATGCCCCATCCTTTCTCCTATCAGAGGCGATAAGGGGAGAAGGGGCAATATTGAGAAATATAAAAGGCGAGACATTTATGTATCATTATCACACTGATAAAGAACTTGCTCCAAGGGATACAGTCTCAAGGGCTATATGGAACGAGATGATTAATACTGGAGCAAAACATGTCTTTTTAGACATTACACATCTTAATTCAGGATATATAAAAAAGAGGTTCCCTAATATCTATACTACATGTCTCAGGTATAATATTGATATTACAGAGGAGATGATACCTGTATCCCCAGCCGTGCATTTCATTATGGGAGGCATAAAGACAGATAGTAACGGGGCAACAAATATACCAGGTCTTTATGCAGCAGGAGAGGTGGCATGCACAGGTGTGCACGGTGCAAATCGTCTTGCAAGCAACTCCTTATTAGAGGGATTGGTCTTTGGTAAAAGGAGCGGAATGGAAGCAGTAAGATATGCCGATGATATAGATTCCTTTAAACATAATGATATCAAGAGATACAGAGATTTCATATCAGGACATCCATTCAGAGACATTTCTCTGCATGATAGAGAAAAAATCAGAAACTCTCTGAGGAGATTAATGTGGGATAATGTTGGTATTATAAGGTCAGAGTCTTCTCTTCTCAAAGCCATGAAAAGTCTTAAGGAATGGCTTAACCTGTATAATGATGCTCTTTCTCCTTACCTCTCCCGTCAGGATTTAGAGCTTAAGAATATGATTACAAATGCCCTGCTTATAACATCATCTGCATTAAATAGGAAAGAGAGTATTGGTGCTCACTTCAGATCAGACTTTCCAGAAAAAAGTAAGGCGGACTGATTTTAACATGCTTGTTGCTATCTTAAAAACGAGCTATCTCATAAAATCAGTCCATTTTTCCACCCCTTGCCCTGTATTAGCTGAATAGTTACGTAACATATAGAAGTCAGAAACCAGAATAAAAAATGCTTGACAATAACAATTAAGTAGATTTAATATTACTACAAATGGGGGTTAATAACTCAAGGGGTCAGCTATAAGTTAAGAAATAAACTTTCATAATATCCTCTCTATATCATATCTGATACCTTAAATCCTCGAATCTCTGCCTCCCATTTAGGAAAACAAGATATTATTTATTTGGGTCTCTATTAATGTTAGAAAATCAATCAGTAGATAAGATAAAGAGGTGGGCAGAGAGGTCATCTCTGTGGCCATTTACATTTGGCCTTGCCTGTTGTGCTATTGAGATGATGTCTATGGTGGGATCACGCTATGATATAGCAAGGTTCGGGGCTGAATTATTCAGGGCATCTCCAAGACAGGCTGATCTTATGATAGTATCTGGGAGGGTATCTATGAAGATGGCTCCAGTATTAAAAAAACTGTATCATCAGATGCCTGAACCAAGATGGGTTATTGCAATGGGGGCATGTGCATCTTGTGGGGGGGTGTTTAACAATTACGCCCTTGTGCAGGGGGTAGACAAAGTAATACCTGTTGATGTATATGTACCAGGATGTCCCCCCTCTCCTGATGCCCTTATCTATGGAATAATAAAGTTGCAGGAAAAGATTAAGAAGGGGTAATAGTTTAAAGGGTGAAGTTGTCGGGGTGCAGGATAATATCTGGATTTATGGATAAAAAACCAGAGCAATATCAGTCATGCTGGACTGGGACAATTAAGGCAATCAGAAAAAGTCTTTAAACCTGCACCCTGACAACTGTACCCGAGGTACACTAAGTGTCTGATATAAAAGATAGATTATCAGAGATTGAGTGGGGAAAAGAAAATACATGCCTCCTCACTATCAACAAATCTGAACTATATCGTCTCTCTCTCCTTTTAAAGGATGAACCTGACCTTAAATGTAATCTGCTCTTTGATATCTGCTGTGTTGACTATGCTTCTATAGAACCAAGGTTTGAGATTATCTATAATATCTACAGCATAAAATACAATCGTAGGGTAATCCTAAAGGTACCAGTAGACAGCAGCGACCTTTATGTTGATTCTATAAGATCTATATGGCAGGCAGCAGACTGGTATGAGAGGGAGATATACGATATGTTTGGTATAAGATTTAATAATCATCCCGATCTCAAGAGGATATTAATGCCTGTTAACTGGAGAGGACATCCCTTAAGAAAGGACTATCCCATTGGAGGTGAGGAGGTGGCCTTTACCTATAATAGAGATGCAATTGATCTACAGGAGTTTGACTTAGAGGAACTTAGTTATGATGGACAGGCATATATTGGATTGACTCCAAAGGGGAGCAGTCTTTTATCAACTAAATCTGATGATAGGGTTAATCCATTTAATAGACAGGGGAACAAGAGGATGATAATTAATATGGGTCCTCAACACCCTGCTACACATGGACTTTTGAGGCTTGTAGTTGAGATAGATGGAGAGACAGTAACAAATGTAGAACCTATAATAGGTTATCTCCATACAGGGATTGAAAAGACAGCAGAACAGTTGACATATCAGCAGGCAGTCACAGTGACTGATAGATTAGACTATCTCACACCACTGGGGAATAATCTTGCCTATGCCCTTGCTGTTGAAAAGATTATGGGATTGGATATACCTCTGAGGGCACAGTATGCAAGAGTCATCCTTGCTGAATTGAGCAGGATAGGGAGTCATCTTGTATGGCTTGCAGCACAGGGGCTTGATGTAGGTATAATTTCACTCTTTTTTTACTGTTTCAGGGATAGGGAAACGATCCTTGATATATTTGAGTTATGTGCGGGTGTAAGGATGATGACAAGCTATATAAATATAGGTGGTATCAGGCAGGATCTTCCAGAAGGTTTTAAGGAGCTGGTCAGGGCGTTCATAGATTCATTCCCTTCAAAGATAGATGAATATGAAAAGATGATAACAAAGAATGTCATCTGGAGAGAGAGGACAGAGGGGGTAGGTAAGCTCTCATTAGATGATGCAATTGCACATGGTCTTACCGGACCATGTCTCAGGGCAATGGGTCTCAAATGGGATATAAGAAAGAGTAATCCTTACTCGAGCTATGATCACTTTGAGTTTGATATACCAACATATAAAAATGGAGATGTCTTTGACAGGTATTTAGTCAGGATAGAGGAGATGAGGCAGAGCCTGAAAATTATAGAGCAGGCAATAAAGAGGCTGCCTGGTGGACACTACAGAAGTATTGACAGAAAGATATCACCACCTCCAAAAGAGGAATTAGGCAAGAGTATGGAGTCTCTGATACATCACTTTTTGATCAGCAGCTCGGGGTTTCCTGTAGAAAAGGGAGAGGCATATTCTTATACAGAGAGTCCAAGGGGGGCATTGGGTTTCTATGTAGTGAGCGATGGTGGAAATAAACCATACAGGATGAGGCTCAGGGCTCCCTCCTTTGCCAATCTTCAGTCTCTTAATCTTATGGCTAAGGGTGGACTGATCGCTGATTTAGTAGCAATAATAGGGAGTATTGACCCTGTATTGGGTGAGATAGATAGATAAAAGAAGTATCCCCTCTCCCCTCAGGGGAGAGGGGCAGGGTGAGGGGACACTTTTTTATGGAGAGAATACTTCTCAGGCATATAGATATCCCAGATATTGCTAATATAAATGTATATGAAGATAATTTGGGTTATACTGCCCTTAAAAAGACAATAAAAGAATTAAATCGTCATGATGTGATTAATATTATTGAACGATCAGGTTTAAGAGGCAGAGGTGGTGCTGGTTTTTCCACAGGTAAGAAGTTATCATTTATACCAGATGTTAAGGGTCATAAGTATGTAATATGCAATGCCTCTGAGGGTGAGCCAGGCACTTTTAAGGATAGGGAACTCATTGAAAAAAACCCTCATCAGATTATTGAGGGACTTGTAATTGCAGCTTATGCAATAGATGCCTCAATAGGTTATATATTTGTAAAAGAGAAGTTTAAGAGTCAGGTTGCTGCACTTGAAAGGGCTATTGATGATGCCTATAAAAGAGGTTATTTAGGTGAGGGAATATATCACAGCTCATTCAGGTTTGATGTGAGGATACATAGGTGTCCTGACCTTTATATATGTGGGGAAGAGTCAGCATTACTTGAGACAATAGAGGGAAAAAAGGTAATGCCAAGACTGAAACCACCTTTTCCTGCCGTCTCTGGTCTCTTTGGGAGGCCTACCTTAATTAATAATGCAGAGACCCTTGCAGACCTGCCATATATTATTAACAGGGGTGGTGAATGGTTTTCATCCATAGGGACAAAAAACAGCACAGGACAGAGGATATTCTCTGTGAGCGGAGATGTAAATAGAAGGGGAAATTATGAGCTTGAGATGGGTATTACCCTCAGAGAGATTATATATAAGGAAGCTGGCGGTGTAAAGGATGGTAAAGAAGTCAAGGCAGTTATTCCCGGTGGTGTATCGGCATCATATCTGACATCAGACCACCTTGATATATCAATGGATTTTGATTCTGTCGCCGGAGCAGGGTCAATGCTCGGTACAGGTGGTATTATAGTATTTAGCCATGACAACTGTATGGTGCGGGAGACATTGCAGATAGCCAAATTTTTTCACAAGGAGTCATGCGGAAAGTGTACTCCATGCAGAGAGGGTACATACTGGCTATACTCGATACTAAACAGGATTGAATCTGGCAATGGGAGATATGAAGATATTGAACTTATCTCTGATATATCTGATAATATGTCAGGGACATCATTATGTGCATTATGTGATGGGGCGATAAACCCTGTAGTAAGTTCTCTAAAGTATTTCAGGGATGAGTATGAGTTTCATATTAAAGAAAAGAGATGTCATGTTTCTAAAGATGTGGGAGTATGGACTAATCATTAACTATATCTGTCTCCTCTTTACATCACCTACAACTTCCCCCTTTAATAAAGCTTAACATGTCCCACATTTTTTACTGGACAAAAGGGAATTGATCAGATACAA
>JBHHUU010000038.1:0-16290 GCA_046753905.1 Nitrospirota bacterium
TGAATAATCTGGAACAAAAGACGAACAGAGCCTTTATCGGTTTACCATTACACAAGAGGGTATCCATCAGCCACAGCCAGTTGAGTCAATTTCGTAATAATCTCACATTCAGTCAGATAGTCATATATAATCCACATATTTCTAAAGAGTAGAAGGTTTGGTAATAATGCAGTTTACGGGGTAGATTCTGCTTGCTGGAAATAGTAGGTACCCGTAAGACAGAAAGAAAGGAGAACTGTCAGCTAAGATTTAAATTATCAGCTTAAAACATGATTATCAAAGAACAGTTGGAATTACAGGTATAGTTTTAGGTGCTCTATTAGGAGTAAATCAAAAGGGGCCACAAAGGGACATAATCTTGCCCTAAAAACAGCCCAAAACCCATATCTCTTAGCTGGAAGTACCATAAGATATACCCACCCCCAATTTTTATGCCTTCAAAAGGCATTAAGGAGACTTTATCCACTAATACGAGAATCCTTTTAAACAGGCTTTTATTATGAAGATTTTAAACAAGTTCTAAGGAGTTTGTAAACAGGTTCTTAGTTCTTAGGGGGCGAGGAAATCGTAAGCCTTCAATCTACCCGGTCACTGACTCTGGAAAGGTTGTTACCATCTGGTAGGCTTTCTCCTCTCCAATGATCTCTCCTGCGATCTTAAGAGCGTGAGAAAGTATGGGTGGTCTTTTATCTGTAGAATGGGCATCTGTAGCAATAATGTCTATCAGATCATCTTTTAACCATCTCTTCACACACCTTTCAACCTCTATGCCAAATCCCCCTGTGATACTCATTGCAGTTACTTGAAACAGTATCCCTCTTCTTTTCCATGATCTCAATATACTGAAATCATTCTGTATCTGAATATTTCTCTCAGGGTGACTGATGATAGGAATAATACCTCTTGAAAAAAGGCTGTTAAGGATACTGTCTGTTCCATGGGGGATTATATCAAAGGGGAGCTCTATCATTATATATCTGTTGTTATCATTCACTGTGAGGAAAATGGTATCTCTTATATCATCTAAAAGTCCTGGATCAATACGGATGTCTGCTCCTGGCAAAATGGACAGGTTTAGCCCCTTATCTCCAATCCTGTCTTTTAATTCAGATATCTTTTCTATGATTAATTTCTTTGAATGATTATAAAGACCTGGATTTATATGCGGAGTTGCTACAATTGTGTCTATCCCATCAGAGAGAGCCATAAGACACATCTCAATAGACTCATTGATACTGTCAGGTCCATCATCAATCTCTGGAAGGATATGGGAGTGAATGTCAATCATACCCTTGATAACCTCTTATTTCTCTTGCCCGCCTTTTTATCCTCTTCTCCATAATAATAGTAATAACTGGAATAACCATAATAATAAGAACTGGTCGTCATATCCAGATTATTTAAGATTACTCCTATAATGTTGGAATTTACATCTTCCAGACGCTTTTTACCTGTTATAACAACATCTTTTGTAGTATATCCTCCCTTTATTACTAATATAGTTCCATCTGCAATTGTGCTCAATATGGGACTGTCAGTAACAGAGATCAGGGGAGGAGAATCTATAATAATCCTTTTAAATCTCTGTCCAAATTCAGAGAGTACCTCTTTCATCCTCTGTGAACCGAGGAGCTCTGCAGGATTAGGAGGCATTGGTCCTGATGTAATCACAAAGAGATTTGAAATGTTAGTGTTTTTTATTGTGGAAAAGGTATCTGATTCCCTGATCAGAATAGTACTGAGTCCGGTTGAATTTTCAAGGTTGAATATCTTATGTATTCTCGGTCTTCTAAGATCTGCATCTAATAGAAGCACATCCCCTCCTAACTGGGACATAGCTATTGCTGTATTAGTTGAGGTAGTTGTCTTCCCTTCTACTGGTCCTGAGCTTGTAACAAGCAGGGTCTTTGGCCTTTTTTCTATAGACGACAGGAGTATTCCTGTCCTAATTGTCCTGTATGACTCTGCAAAAGATGATTTTGGGCTTGTATGGGTTATGGTCTCTATAGATTCATCAGAGGACTTATGAGTGGAACGTACACCAGACTGAACTATACCAAGCAGTGGCAGCTTAATATATCGTTCTATATCTTCAGGTCCTTTTACTGTATTATCCAGATATTCAAAAAAGAATGCCAGACCTATCCCGCCTGTTATTCCTGTAATAATAGACAGAATGATATTCAATCTCTTTTTTGGTCTTACAGGATATTGAGGCATGGCAGCTTTATAGACAATCTGGTAATTACTCCTTGGAATATTCTCTGTTAATATGGTCTCTTTAAGCCTTTTCAGGAGTATCTCATATAATTGTCTGTTGGTATCTACCTCCCTCTTAAGTAAAAGATATTTGGATGACTCCTCTATTTTAATTGCACCAACCAATTTTTTTATCTCATGCCTTATCTCCTTCCTTAAACTGGACAACTCTGATGATAGCTGGATCATCTTGGGGTGCCTTGGACCATATTTCTGAGATAACTCTGATAACTGAGAAGAAAGCGTTATTTCCTCTTCTCTCAGATTTTGAATAAATCTATTCTTTACAACTTCGGGTCTCATTTCCATCTCTGCAATAGAATTCTTTGATTTCATTTCTGTCAGGATATGTCCCGGTATGGATTCTTTATATCTTTCAAGGCTCTCTTCTGAATCCCTTACCTTAACTTCCATCTCCTCTACCCTCTTTTTCAGCCATTCCACTGCCTGTTGAGAGGCATTAGTCTTCATCTCTATACTATACCCGATATATTCTTCTGAAATGGCATTTGCAATCTTTGCAGCCAACTCAGGATTATATGATTCATAGCTGATATTTACCAGACGGCTATTCTTAACAGGTTCTATCTTGAGTCTATTCAGAAAAGATGATGTCAATTCTCTTTTCTGAATAGTATTATCTCCCCTATTCGTACTATCTTTTTTTGTAAATATGCTATCTAATAGACCAATCTTTTTAGAATCAGTGATTTTATTAAACTCAGGATGTTCGGATAACTTTAATTTCTCTATAACACGGGCAGCAATATTTTTGCTCTTGAGTATCTCATATTGCGTCTGATAATAATCTGTGGTAGTAGCATCTACTGCAAGAACCTCTTGTATAGAGACAATATTACTGTTCTCTCTCTCAATCAACAACTGAGTGGTTGCCTTATAGAGAGGCTTCATGGAAAAAGTGCCTATTGTCACAGTAGTTACAACTATAAAGAAAAAGGTAATAGATATCCACTTTCTTTTAAAGATTACCTTTAGATAATCTCTTAAGTGTTTTTCATTTTCATCTATCATATCTAAAAAAAGCTCTCTGGTATAACTATTACATCATCCGGACTTATTTCATCATCCATCTCTACCTTTAATTCAATATCCTTGTCTCTATCTCTTCTGATGGTTTTTGCCCTTCGCGGAGAGGCTTTGTCTGTAAAACCTCCTGCCATTGATACTGCCTTTAATACTGTTATCCCTTCCTCATATTGATATGAACCGGGCTTTTTTACCTCGCCAGTAATAAAAAAATAGCTTTTCCCATGAATAACCAATACGTCATCAGCCATTATCTTATCCTTCATCTGCCCGTATATAGTTATCTCCTTTTCATCTTTTACTCTTCTGATCTCTAACTTTGACCGGTCTGCCTTATCAGTAAAACCGCCGGCAATACTTATCGCCTTAATCATTGTAGTTCCTTCCTTAAAAGGATATGAACCTGTATTTTTAACCTCTCCTGTAACAAAGTAGAATAATTTTTTAGAAACGACAATGACATCATTAGGCATTATCTGTTCTTCAAAAGAGGCATAATAAGATATCTCCCCTCCACCTCTCTTTCTTAGTATCTTTATTCCTTTCTCGTCTGCATTATCAGTCAGTCCACCAGCAAGAGTAATCGCTTTAATAGCTGCCATGTTGTCTTCATACGGATAAGAGCCTGGTCTTTTAACCTCTCCTGTGACATATACAACAACTCTATATTCCTCTACAAAGATTATTACCTGCGGTTTTATAAGATATCCATCTGACAGAAGGAGAGTAAGTTTTTTCTCTAAATTCTGGACAGTAAGATCACCAACACTTATTTCCCCAAGCAGAGGAAAGGTAATCCGACCATCCTCGCTTACCCTGACAGTAATACTTAGATCAGGATGATCGTATACTGTTATCTTTAAAAGGTCTCTCGGTCCAAGAATATAATCCTGTGCAAACAGAATACCTCTAAAAAGAAAGAATATAAGAAGAGAGATGTAAATTGGTCTTCTCATCTTTAGAGACTAAGACTTATATTCAATGTATAAAGGTTATCTGTATAGTCTAAGGTATCAAATACAGAATCCCTTTTGATATAATTGTACCCAAGGCTTGCATTTATCCACCTCTGAATTTGATAGTTCCCGACTATACCAAGTTTAAATGTATCATCCTCTCTTCTCTCGGTTATACCATTAATAATAGATTCTTCAGGATATTTATCTCTTCCAAATGTGCCCATGAGACTTACCTCCAACATGGAATTAATCTTATGATCAAGATTCAGACCTACTCCTGTAGTAACATAATAATTCTGGTTTTCAATATTACTCTCCTTTGTGCCCCTCTCAAGGTGGAGTGAAAGAAGACAGTATGGGGAAAATTTGTGGCTTATATCTCCTGATACTGTTCCGCCTTTAAAATCAGATTTTGTCCCGTCATCGAAATTTTTGTCCTCATACCCAAACCTTATTGTGCCGCTGGTCATAGCAGTTATGTCACCTGTAGTTCCCACATAAATCCTCTGGATTATACTATCCCTGTTATCTGTTCCTATTTTTTTATCAAAGGATACAGTTGTAAAGTCATATTCAAAGAGGACTGATGTCTTTGAAAATATCTTATAAAATATTGATGCCCCAACAGAGTTGTCACCCCTATCCCTGAAATCATTTCTGCTATCTTTATAGTCCAGAAAGAGATTTGAATAACCTATCTTGAGATTTGACTTCTCCCCAAGCCTGTATCCGACTTCAAAAGTAACAACATTGGTATTAAAAAGGTCAAGCTCAACATTTTGCGCTGCTCCCCGTGCATCATGTCCCTTTTTATATACATCAACAAGGTCAAGATTTAAACCACCGGGATATCGTATATTCATATCTGCTCTGACCTGATTGTCACTATAATTTTCAGAACTGAAATCTGAATACCTTCCAAAGTCTCCCCTGTAGTTCAATGAGACCTTATGCCTCTGGATTGGAAGAACAAATTGTATGCCAGGAGAATAGACTACGATAATATCACTATCTTCATTTTCATTGTCACGAAGAACATTATCATCAACATTGCCTGATATTGTGATATAAGGTCGAACCCTTGCACGGCCGAGTTTGAGCCCTCTCCCTGAAAAGTTCTGTGCATAAACTGGAACAAAAAATAATGCTGATAATAAAAAAGAAACTAATAAAACAAAAAAACTCCGATTTCTTTTATTCCTCATAATTCTCCCCCCTTCTATTTTGCGATGAACCATTTACAAATTAAGGGTGCAGTTGTCAGGGGACAGGGTGCAGATTTAAAAATCTTCTCTGTACCCTACCCCCCCTGACAACTGCACCCTAACACACACCTGCAAGCTATGCTAAATATTCAATTTCCTCAAGATAAGCCGAGTAAAACTCGGCAAAGGGTTCAAAGGTAAGAAACCCTATGTCCCTTATTAACCCTCTCACTTGAACCCTCGAATCCTTAACCCCTATTTTCTGACTAAATCTATGGTGTTGAAGGACTCGCTATTCCTCCTCCGCCACCACTTACATTTGATGTCTCAGAAGGAGGAGAGATTTCAACTACCTCAGAGATTACACCTCCACTTACTTTTGATACCTCAGCAGAACTAACAGAGGGGAGAGGCAATCTTTCTTCTGCCAACTTTGATGCCCTCTCTGCAACCTTTTTAATCTTAGATGCCAGTTCAGGAAATTCCAATGTTGTAACAGATAAAATTGTAGACTTTTGCTTAGGTGCACACCTGACTGCCACATCAACAATATCTATTATCTGTTCAGGGGCTTCTTTTGCGGCAACAGCAACTATTGCGCCTGCATCTCCAGGATCTGCACATATTGCAGATTCTACTATATTAACTGCCTTTTCAGGGTCAGCTTTAATCCTTGAGGCAATTACATTGGTATCAGTAATTGCGTATACAGACCCGGAGAATAATACTAGTACCACGATGATAACTCCAAAAGATACAATCTTTCTCATAGTCTATCACCTCCTTTTTAGTTTTAAGTGCTGTCTAAATAGATTTTAGGTTGGAAACTGTCAGACATAAGAACTGTTGGGTTATGCTAGGTTATATTGTGAAGAATTATATGATGGCTATTTTCTGATAACCACATTATATTTTCCAAATAGACAGCCAACCTCATCAGGTTTATTAATACCATATAATATTAACTAAAATTAATAATATCTACATTTATTTTTTTTGTCAATATTTTTTTTGTCAATACTTAGGGTGAGTTTACGAATTAGCAATACCTGCAGCTCTAACCCTTTGATTTGTAAGCATTATTTACTATCAAGATGTGCCCCCTAACTTAGCAAATAATACTTCATTTTAAATAACTCGAAGAGTCGTTTCTGCACTTCATCCATCTTGGTAACAACTGATTGGGTCGCTGGTTTTTTCTTCCCATTGGGTCCACTTTAGTTCAGAGGCAGTATACCTCTACATTGCTTCGGATTTGGTGGTAGTGGAGGGGCTATTACACTACTCGTAATAGTCTCTACCACCAAATAACATCTCCTTTATAGGGGGTCATTTTTAAATGACGATCATGGGTCAATTTTATTTTACGATCTACATTTTAAAATATTTTCCACCAGTCTGTAAACTATCGTTCCATGTTTGCGTGGCCAGTCATTGCAAGGCGGTCTGTCAAGCTGTTTTGCTCTGCTGATTGCATAAGAAATTTTTTCAGTTATTTCCCTTTTATTGATGGTTGAACTGAAATCAAACTGTCCGGTCTTGTACCCTGAACAACCAATCTCTTGACAAAATTAAGGGCTTTGAAAAAATTTGTTTTACCAGATGCATTGCCACCATAGATGACAGCTACTGGTAAAATCCTTGTCTGATACTTTGTTACCTTGGGAACTCGCTCACCATGCTGCCTTCTGTAAAGGCTGCTTCATCTTTTTAAACAAGTCAAATAGCGCCACTTTTTATCACTTCCCGATAAAAATTTACAACTCATCCTTACCCGTCTAAACACATCACACTCTGCTTTGTTTAGTTTTGTGTGCCTTTTTGCCAATATGCAGCCCTTATATGGACTGTTCTGATGGTTCTTCTCTATTACGTCTCAGTGTAGATCGAATTTCCAGGGACACTAACAAAGGTATGGACAACATCAGATTCATTGGTTATAATTGGTCTGTCTTTTTAAGACCCTGATATAAAAAAAGGAAGGTAACTGAAGTTATGCTGAATATAGTATAGTACAAGGGAGGAATAGATATCTTGGAGAACAGGTTTGATTTTAAGGCTATTGAGGAAAAATGGCAGAGATACTGGATGGAGAATAAGGTCTTTAGGACTTGTAAAGATAGTGACAGTCCTAAGTATTATTGTCTGGTAATGTTTCCTTATCCGTCAGGGAGGATACATATGGGGCATGTCAGAAATTATGCCATCGGAGATGTGATTGCCCGTTATAAGAGTATGCGTGGTTTTAATGTTCTTCACCCAATGGGGTGGGATGCCTTTGGTCTGCCTGCGGAAAATGCCGCAATAGAAAAGGGTATATATCCCTCAGAGTGGACAGGAGATAATATTGACTATATGAGAAAGCAGTTGAAAAAGATGGGCTTGAGTTATGACTGGGATAGGGAGATTGCCACATGTAAAGAAGAATACTATAGGTGGAATCAATGGTTCTTTCTCAGGATGTATGAGAGGGGTCTTGCCTATAAAAAGGAATCTTATGTAAACTGGTGCGGCTCATGTAAGACAGTCCTTGCCAATGAACAGGTTGAGGGAGGATTATGCTGGAGGTGTGAGAGTGAGGTAGAACAAAAAAGGTTAGAGCAGTGGTTCTTTAAGATAACAGACTATGCTGATGAGTTGATAGAGTATTGTGATAAACTTCCAAAGTGGCCTGAGAGGGTATTGATAATGCAGAAGAACTGGATTGGAAAGAGCATGGGTGCAGAGATAGACTTTCCTCTATATGATTCTGATGAGGTGAGAGAGATATTCAGGGATGGGTCGCTCAGGGAGTTAAAGGTATTTACTACAAGACTGGATACCATATTTGGAGCGACATTTATGAGTATTGCCCCTGAACACCCTATTATAGAGCTATTGATAAAAAGCGGACTGAAAAAGAGAGAGATAGCAGAGTTTGCAGAGAGAACAGGGATACAAAAAAGGAGTCGGGGGAGTGAAGGGGAGATTGAAAAGGAGGGTCTATTTACAGGGCTATATGCTGTTAATCCCATAACTAACGAAAAGATACCTGTATGGATAGCGAATTTTGTCTTAATGGAGTATGGCACAGGGGCAGTCATGGCAGTACCTGCCCATGATCAGAGGGATTTTGAGTTTGCAAAGAAATATGATATACCCATCAGGTTGGTGATACAGAACCCAGATAAGAGCCTTTCACAGAAAGATATGGACTCTGCATATACAGAAGATGGTATCCTTGTCAATTCTGGAGAGTTCAGTGGTCTAATGTCTGATGCTGCAAGGGAAAGGATAGCTGACTATATGGAGTCAAAAGGTATAGGTAAAAGAAATATTAATTATAGGTTAAGGGATTGGGGGATATCAAGGCAGAGATATTGGGGGACACCTATACCTATAATATACTGTGAGGAGTGTGGAACACTACCAGTGCCTGAAGAGGAGCTGCCTGTAAAGTTGCCGATGAATCCTCACTTTAAGGATGAAGTCGGCTCAGTATTGGATAGTCTGACAGAATTTGCCGATACAACCTGTCCAAGGTGCGGGAAAAGGGCTAAGAGAGAGACAGATACTATGGATACTTTTGTGGATTCTTCATGGTACTTTCTCAGATATATCTCACCTGATGAAAACATCAACCCCTTTAATAGTAAAGATGCTGACCGCTGGATGCCTATTGATCAGTATATTGGCGGAATTGAACATGCTGTGCTTCATCTTTTATATGCAAGGTTCTTCACCAAAGTGATCAGGGATATAGGCTTGATAAAGATAGATGAGCCGTTTACTGCCCTTCTTACACAGGGTATGGTTATTAAAGATGGGGCAAAGATGTCTAAATCCAAAGGAAATGTGGTAGATCCCGACCTCTTAATAGATAAGTACGGGGCTGATACTGCACGGTTATTCTCATTGTTTGCCTCTCCTCCAGAACGAGACCTTGATTGGAGCGATGAAGGGGTAGAAGGGGCGTACAGATTTTTAAACAGGGTCTGGAGATTGGTGGATAGATATGCGGATGATTTAAAAGAGATAGCTGATAAAGATATATCCATTGATTCCCTTGCTGACACAGAAAGAGAACTTTACCGCAAGATACACAGGACGATCAAAAAGGTAACAGATGATATAGAAAGGGATTTCCATTTTAATACTGCTATCGCCTCTTTAATGGAGCTGGTGAATATGACATCACAGTTTCTCTTAAATAGAAAGTCAGATAAAATTAATCAGGAGAGGCAACTGTTAAAGTTCAGCCTTAAGACTATCATATTGCTCCTCTCTCCATTTGCACCTCATATAGCTGAAGAGCTATGGGAGATGCTCGGCTATCCGCCAAGTGTTGCATATATAAGGTGGCCTGAATATGACGAGGAGGCAATAAAGGCTGAGATTATGAATATAGTTATTCAGGTCAATGGAAAGATGAGGTCTATAATAGAAATGCCTCTGTATATGGATGAAGAGGCCATAAAGAATGAGGCTGTATCTAACCGGAAGATTCAATTATGGCTGCAGGGCAAAGAGATAAAAAAGATTATATATGTAAAGGGGAGATTGGTAAATATTGTTGCAGCAGAATAATAATAACTATTATTATCCTGCTTATCTCTTCCTGCGGCTATAGCTTTATAGGAAAAGATATTTCCGCATCACATCATAGAAAGATAAGTATTCCCATACTCTATAATAATACATTTGAGCCGCTATTAGAGATCAAAGTAACCCATTTTCTGAAAAAAGAGCTTATCTCCAGAGGAGTGTGGGATATAGAAAATAATTCTGGAAACGCAGATATTATATTAAAGGGTAAAATAACATCATTTGGAACAAGTACTATTGCTATAGACAGTCAGGGCAGGGCATCGGAATACAGGGTTACTATCAATATAGAGGTTGATTTAGAGGATTTAAAGAAAAACAGACTCCTTATAAAAAAGAGGGCTATAAGTGCATCAGCAGAATATTTTGCCAGCTCTGATACTACTGCTGACAGAGATGCCAAAGACAGGACAATTGAAGCGGCATGTAAGATTCTTGGAGAAGAGGTGATAGAGATACTTTTGGAGACATTATGAGGTATCATGATTTAATACAAAGGATTGAAAGGGGCAGTATCTCCCCATTATATCTGTTTTATGGAAATGAAGGTCTGTTAATAGATGAGGCAGTTGATAAGATTACAGAAAAGTTTATAGGTGACAGGCAGTCGGGATTTAATTATCATATTCTGTATGCAAAGGAGATAAAGGCTAATGATATATTGATGCTCTCTGAGAGCAATTCATTCTTTTCAAAGAAACAGGTTGTAACAGTCAAGGATATTAACCTGTTAAGGGATAAGGAACTGAATAAATTGATCCCTTATATCAAAAATCCTTCCCCGGATACATGTCTGATATTTATTGGAGAAAAGATAGACAAGAGAAAAAAGGTATTTGCTGCCTTTAAGGAAAAGGGTATTATCGTTCGTGTCTATCCAATCAAACCTGAGCAGGCTCCTGCATGGATTAGAAGCAGAGTCGCCAAGATGGGCATGACCATATCTAATGATGCTGTTGTTTATCTAAAAGAAAAGATAGGCACGGATCTCAATCTCTTGAAGAATGAGACAGAGAAACTGTCCATATATCTCTATAATAAAAAGAAGATGATTGAGTCAAAAGATGTAGAGGAGATACTGGCAGGCAAAAGAGAATATTCTATATTTGAACTTATAGATAATATAGGAAGGAGGGATAAGGATGCCTCTCTCAGGATATTATACAGACTTATAGAGGAAGGTGAACCTCCACTCTTTATCCTCTCAATGATAATCAGGAGATTCCGACAGATATGGATGGCAAAAGAGATGCTGCTTGATGGAATATCCAGAAAGGTGATATCTGCCAACTTGGGTATCTCTCATTTCTTTCTTGACCCACTTTTACAACAGACAAAAAAATTTACCATAGGGGAAATAAGAACGCTATTTTCTCTGTTTGTGGAGACAGATTCCGACCTGAAGAAGAGCAGCATATCACCACATTTTATTCTGGAGTCCCTGATTCTGAGTATAGTCTGATCATGAAGGCTTCTAAACAAAAGGCTTTATCTTCTTGATTCTTAGAGAATCTTTTTCTTGCTCAATGCCTAATATTGACGTAATATTATAGAGAAAGTTATAACTATAACATTACATACATAAAGATTTGTTGTAACTATTCAGCTAATATAGAGTGAGGGGTGGAAAAGAGTTTATGGCGTCACCTTAGTGTTTAACTCTCACTACTCATAGAGACCTGTTCTGAAATGATGCTGTTGTATCTGAATAAACTTATTATAATCATACGCATTATAAAGTCTTTGGAACCCCTTGCTCTGTATTAGCTGAATAGTTACAATTTATTTTTATAACAATCTATCATAATTCTGACAGGCAGGCGAGATGAGTTCTACCAGGCATTATCTCTTAGCTATTTCATTAATAATTATCTCCTCAATTATTATTTACTCCAATACCCTTCATGTGCCATTCCATTATGATGATAAGCCTCATATAGTAAATAACAGGCATATCCATATAGATAATCTCTCATTATCAGGATTAATGGATGCGGGATATAAGAGCATTGCATATCACAGGCCTGTAACAAATATTTCCTTTGCAATAAACTACTATTTCGGCAGATTATCTACTTCTGGATATCATATTGTAAATATACTTATCCATATAATTACAGGTATCACGATATATTTCTTTCTGTTTACCACATTGAGGATCAGGTATCAGGAAACAAAAGAATCTGAGATGTCAGGTCTCGGGTCAAAAAATAGGTGTTTTGTTATAGCCCTGATTGCTGCCCTTCTCTGGACAACATCTCCAGTTCATACGCAGGCAGTAACATATATAGTGCAGAGAGCAACATCAATGGCAACCATGTTTTATATGCTATCCTTGTTGTATTATGTTAAGGGGAGGGTATCAGGATGCAGGGTGCAGGGTGCAGGGGTAAGGAACTACTGCTCTACTGCTCTGCTGTTCTGCTGTTCTGCTCTCTTCGCCCTTCTTGCCTTTGGCACAAAAGAGATATCAATAACCCTTCCTATTGTAATAATATTATATGAGATATATTTTATAGCAAGATGTGATAGTCAGGTAATAAAAAAGAGACTGCTATACCTTGGTCTTATTCTGGGATTCTTTATTATCATTGCCTTTTTATATATCAATACAGGCAATGGCTTTATACAAGGATTTAAGAGACTAATGAGCAAAAGGTATGTTGAGCAGCAGGGGTTTACATCAACAGAGAGGCTCTTCACCCAGTTTCGTGTGGTAATCTACTATATCACCCTTCTTATATTGCCCTTACCCTCAAGGCTCAGACTGGTATATGACTTTTCCATCTCACACTCATTAATAGACCCTATTACTACCCTGATATCTCTCTTTACTATACTTGGACTGATCGTATATGCCATTTTTATTGTTAAGAAGAGGACTGTCATCTCTTTTTTTATTCTCTGGTTCTTTTTAAACCTTGCTGTTGAATCTTCAATATTAACAATATTGCACCTTGCCTTTGAACACAGGCTCTATCTCCCATCTATAGGACTATTTGTAATAGTGGCCATAGGGATTGTAAGATTAATGGATATGGTTCAATCCATGTACAGATATTCCACCCATAACTACTTACTACTCACTACTTACTACTCACTACTCATAGGTATTATACTTATACAATCTGTCTGGGCTATAGAGAGGAACGATGTTTGGGGTAATGAGATCAGTCTCTGGAGAGATAGTGCAGAAAAATCTCCTGATCTGGCTCTTCCTCACTTTAATCTTGGAAATGCATATAGGAGAAAGAATGACTTAGAGTCAGCCATCAGAGAATATAGACATGCCTTGAGGATAAAACCTGACTATTACAAGGCTAATTATAATCTTGGAACTGCTTATAGATATACTGGCAATCTGGACATGGCAATTAATGAATATAAAAAGTTTTTAAAATTCAGACCGAATAATTATGGGGCACATAATAATTTAGGAAAGACATATATGAAAAAAGGAGAGTTTGACCTGGCTGTCACAGAGTTCAATAAGGTTATAAGACTTAAACCTGATCATCTTAAGGCACATCTTCATCTCGGAGAGATATATAGGTATACAGGAAGGGATTATATGGCTATAATGGAATATAGAGAAGTCTTAAGGATAGACCCTGAGTTTACAATAACTGAGTAATTATTTAGAGGGTGCAGTTGTCAGGGTGCAGGGTGCAGAGAGAGCAATATCAGCCATGTTGGTTGGGCTAATTAAGGTAAAAGGAAATACTAGTTGAAAGCGTGCAGAAAAAATCTTTAAACATGCACCCTGACAACTGCACCCTATGAACAATTTTATGGTTAAATTTTTAATAAAAAGGTTATTACTCTTTTTTCCTGTGGTATTAGGGGTATCTACGCTTGTATTCTTTATGATACACCTTATCCCGGGGGACCCTATTGATATAATGTTAGGTGACACTGCCAGAGATACTGATAAAGAGGCGCTGAGAATAGAGCTGCATCTGAACGAACCCATTGTTACCCAGTATTTTAGTTTTTTAAAAGGACTGATAAGGGGAGAGATGGGAAGGTCATTACATACCATGAGACCTGTAACCGATATGATCATTGAGCGACTTCCTGCTACTATAGAGCTGACCATAACCTCCATGCTATTTGCTATTATAATAGCTGTTCCATCAGGGATTATCGGAGCATTAAGACAGCACTCTATTTTTGACTATGGCTCAATGATCTTTGCCATGTTAGGTATATCTATGCCGAATTTCTGGCTTGGACCTCTTTTAATAATCTTTTTTGGACTCTACCTTGGCTGGTTTCCTGTATCTGGTAAAGATGGACTGATATATTTTGTATTGCCATCTATTACCCTTGGTACTGGAATGGCTGCAATCCTTGCCAGGATGATCAGGGCAAATCTCCTTGAGGTAATAAACAAAGAGTATCTCGTATGTGCCAGAGCAAAGGGTCTCAAGATGAGCAGTATATTATTAAAACATGCTGCAAGGAATGCCCTTATACCTGTAATTACTGTATTAGGTCTGCAATTCGGGTCATTGTTAGGTGGCTCAATTATTACTGAGACTATATTTTCCTGGCCGGGTATAGGAAGGCTCACAATTCAGGCGATTAATACGAGAGATTATCCCCTTGTACAGGGATGTATACTAATAATATCATTAAGTTATGTCTCTATTAATCTCTTGACAGATATAGTCTATACATATATTGATCCACGGATAGAATATTGAGGATAGGGTGAATTATGTTCAGGAATAAGCTGGCAATTGCGGGAGCTGTAATATTGATTATATTAGTTATTGTTGCTATCGCAGCACCTATACTATCTCCGTATAATCCCTTTCAGCAGAATATAACTCAGGGATTGAGCAGACCCTCAAATGACCATATACTGGGACAGGATAGATTGGGAAGAGACATATTAAGCAGGATAATCTATGGTTCAAGGATATCTCTGTCTGTTGGGATATCAGTGGTTGGCATTTCACTGATTGTGGGCATAACTATTGGGGCATTGGCTGGATTCTATGGAGGGCTTATAGATGAGATATTTATGAGGATAGCTGATATCCTTTTAGCATTTCCGGGGATATTATTAGCCATAGCCTTTACAGCAGTAATGGGACCTGATATCAACAATGTAATAATAGCCCTTTCTCTGCTCGGGTGGGTTGGATACGCCCGGATAGTACGGGGGCAGATACTATACACAAGGGAGTTAGACTATGTTATTGCTGCAAAAGCCATAGGTGTAACTACGCCATATCTTATTACCTTTCATATACTCCCAAATATAATAGCGCCTGTTATCGTAGAGGCAACATTTGGTCTTGCAGGAGTTATTATTGCAGAATCAGGGCTAAGTTTTTTAGGACTTGGAATCCAGCCTCCGACACCCAGTTGGGGCGCTATGCTGAATGAAGGGAGAGAGTTTATACTTATAGCTCCACACCTTATTACCTTTCCAGGCATTGCAATTATGCTCGTGGTAATGAGTATAAACTTTGTTGGAGATGGACTCAGAGATATGTTAGATGTTAAGGGATAAGGGGTAATAGTTGATTTATTTGAGCAATTTCTTTAACTCAGTCTCCAATCTTGAAGCACTGACAGAATTGGCTTTAAACCTTATTATCCCCTCTCTGTCAATAATATATATATTAGGTGTTACTCTTACATTATAGAGCCTTTCGGTCTCTTTTTCAGTATCCAATAAAAAAGGGAACTTTATCTCTAAAGGAATAGAGAGTAAAAAGTCATATACATCTTTCCTGCTGTTCCCTACGCTATTGATCCCTATTACCTCTATCCCTTTATCTTTAAACTTATAGTATATCTTTTGCAGTTCTGCTGTCTGTCTTCTGCATGGGTCGCATATATGGAATAGACCAAGTACAACTATCTTACTCTCTTTATAGTCAGAGAGTCTTATCTTTGTACCATTTACAGAGGTAAGGGAAAAATCCGGAGCTATATCCCCTCGCATGACTACAGCCCCTTCACTTACTGATACTACAACAAAGACTATTGCAAGCCATAAGATGACACCATTTAATCTCTTAACCATGATTTATCTCACTTTCCTTATCTTCATCCATTAATTTAAGACATTTTGCTTTAAATTCACCAGATACTATTTTCATTTGTACCTCCTTTTCAACTATAGTAATCTTACCATAGTCATAAAAACTGGTAAAGTATTTTTTCAGCAATTCTAATTATGGTCTAATCCAATCATAAAAGGAATTATATTTTGT
>JBHHUU010000039.1:0-16105 GCA_046753905.1 Nitrospirota bacterium
GATTTATTTGGTTGGGATTGGTGTTGTGTTTGTTTATTTTCTTTCAGTGTTGGGGCGGTTTGCAAACCGCCCCTACATGTTGTCGCAATCCCCTATCAGTCAGGGAGCTTTTTGTAACCATATTTCCTTTTTAGCTTAATTATATGACCTCTCTGTATTGTTTACGGTTTCCTGTGGGTCTGCACTGCCCGCATCCGCGGCAGACATAACTTTGATAATCCACAATACAAATTTTCAAATGTTCAAAACTTATTGTTTTTGTCATTTAGATTTTTGTCATTTGATATTGTTTCGGATTTCGGATTTAGACATTCGAATTTTCCAGCTTGTCTGGGTTAGGTTGTGCATATTTTCAATCTCTGTTTTTGGGAGCAACACCAGAGTTGACAAATCAGACCACAATAGAATATTATTCAGACAGAACACATAGATGAATATATCAATAAGGAGAAATGAGCTTATTGCTGATATCTTTGCCCGTATGAATAAGGTTGAACGTATGGGAACAGGAATTAAACGCATGCGTAATGCTATGAAATCGGCTGGACTTCCATATCCTAAAATAAAAACTGACTCATTTTTTAGTATTACATTTCAACGTCCGGCATACAACCTTAAGGATATCAAGGTCACCAAAAATCAGGAAACGATCTTGGTCAACATGAAAAGTAATCCTTATATAACCGCCAAAGAATTATCTGGTATCATCGGTATTTCCGATAGGAAGATCAAAGAAAACATAAAAAAGTTAAAAGAAATAGGGCTGATCAAACGTGTCGGTTCTGCAAAAGGGGGACACTGGGAAGTTGCTGAATAGATATAATTTCCAGTGAGGCAGAATCCTGCCTTAGCAAGGATACAACTATCACAGACTCTCTTTAAACTTAGGTGTAGGTTTAAAAGTAACAGTCTTGCTTGCCTTTATCTTTATCTCTTCTCCTGTCTGAGGATTTCTTCCCTTTCTCGCCTTTCTCTTCCTCACATTGAAAGTTCCAAAGTCAGGCATAGAGAATCTCTTGTTCTTCTTAATCTCAGTCTTAATAGATGAGAATACAGCATCAATGATTGCTGCTGCATCCTTTTTGACTACTCTATTTACTGATTTTGCTGCCTTGTTGATAAGTTCTGATTTTGTCATCTCTTAATCCTCCTGATAATGTAATTATGATTTATAATGTTTAACAATATAATAATTACAATATGTTTTGTCAAATTTATTAACACCCGAAAAGGCTTTTCTTATATCTCTTTATTTTATCAGGGAGACCTTGAGGTCGGTGGGAGCAAGGTGAGAATGAGGGGAAATTATTTTCATCCACCTTTGCAACCAAAGGTCATGTCAGTTTTTTTCCGGTTATTTATACTGGCAGGTGTTATTGCATTCTTTGATGCTATAGGGTTGAGAGGCTAACTTGAAGATCCCTTAAATCAACCACCTATGTCAGAATATTTAACTTCTTAACTCTATAAAGTCAATTTCTGTCATTACCGTTAACATTTCTCTTATCTCTTCCTCTGAAAACCTATCTCCTTTTACTTTTTTAAAAGATTCTATGAGGTCATCCTTTTCAGGAAGATTTTCGGAAGATGCCTTTTTCTCAAGATAGATATAGTGTAAGGTTGTAAATAATTCCAGCCGTTCTGGGCTTAATCTTGAGAAAATTTCAACTATTTTTTTTATTATATCTTTATAAGGTTCTAAATATTCTTTGAATTTTTCAGTCAAAAATATATTGTTACCCATAATTTTTAACCTTCAGGCTGAGGCATAATGACAAATAATGATAACAGGTCAACTGGAAGAACAGCTTGAACAGTTACACGGCTTCCTTTAATAGATTTTCTCAGGCGTTCATATGATTTAAAGAGGTTTAGAGCTTTATCCTCCGCCAATACATTTAATCTTTTGTTTATAGAATCAAAATCTTTTAAGACAAAATTAAGCCAATAATCTTTATCATGAGAGGAAAGATTTCCAGCAGGGTTAATCAGTTCAAACAAACTTTCTGCCTCTTCATAACTAAACCAATTAATTGAGTCAGAATTCCTTTTAAAACCAGACACCATGCATTCTTCTGCCAGGCTATGATAATTATTTCTGCTATTCTTAATTAGAAATCTTAATCTCAATAACAAAAGAACAGTCAAGGTTTCTATATCTTTGCTGCGGATAACCCCGCATCTTGCTGAGATATTTCTGTCTCCATTACTTTTCAAAGCAATATTAAATAATTGTTCGGCAAGACTAATAATCAGAGGATGGTTCTTTGATACAAATGTTACTCCATCATCAGCAGGCTGGTTAAATGTTATCTTTGAGATATTATTATCAGACAATTTTGCCTGAACAGCTTCAGGCAAGCGGGATGAGTCAATTTTCCAATACCTTTCAGTTCTTGTGAGAGGGCATCCTAATCGTTGACAGGCACTTTGAGCAAAGGCTTCTGCAGCATGAGAATCACCAAAGACCTTATTTATAGTCTCCAGTTCTTGAGCAACCTCATCAGGTTTGATTGCGTGCTGAGCAAAACGGGTCCGACTCTTCCTTTCCCTCTCAACTGCCTTGTCCCATCTTTTGTGAACTTCTATAACAGGAGCTTTATTATCAAAAAGACTCAACTGTTCTGTCTCAGCTTCGCGGAAAAAGAGTCTCTTTAGCACTGCATCCATAACACTTTCACTATCAATAGGTAATGGAACGGTAATACCCAGACTCTTATGGATTGCCTTAGCCTTTCGTAATAATACCTCAAGGACAGCTTTATCAATGGGATTATCATATCCATAAAGGAGAACTGTCTTTACAACCTTTGCCTTCTGTCCAAACCTGTCAACTCTCCCTTCCCGCTGTTCGAGACGATTTGGATTCCATGGAAGGTCATAATGGATTACAGCATTAAAACTATCCTGAAGGTTAATGCCTTCACTTAAACAATCCGTTGCAACTAAAACCCGCTCAGGGGAATCAGAGAGTTCTGCTACCCGTATCTCTCTCTCCTCATCAGAATCTTCTCCTGTAACAGAAATCAGATGAATATCCTTAAATCTTCTGCTTAATCTTTTTTTCAGCTCTTTAGCCACATATTTAGCTGTCTGTATGAATCTGCAATAGATAATAGGGCTATACCCATCTTCCAGTAGATCTATTACTATCTCCTCTGTCTTCTTAATCTTTTTATCTTTATCACCTCTAAGACCCTCAGCACTCTTTATAAATCTCTGTAATCTCCTTTTTTCACTCTCAGAAAAGGATTGTATTCCTTCCTTAACCAGATGAGTTGGTACAATGTCTTCTCTGTTTTCTACATCAGTAGGGTCAAAGATGTATGGGGTATAATCAGTCTCTTCTGAACCGCTGCTTTCAGAAATGCGTTCTATCCTTGCCGATAAAGCTCTCACGGCAGATGCAGGGCTTGACATAACGCACCGCAGCAGGGCAAGGGCTGTCCAGTAACGGACGCGTCTTCTCACGATGGTCTGCGATTCTCCATATCTCACCAACTCTTTTGCAAATCTATAGATATTATCAAATAGTTGTCTATATTCTATGGATAAAGAGTATGGTTCTTCTTTTGAATCACGATCAGGAAAATCTGTCTCTGTCCCCATCCACTCTTTGACATCAGCACGACGCCTCTGAATAAAATGATACGCCAATTCTGCACGCTGATATTCCTTAAGTTCTGTTAGGTCCAGCCTTTCAAAAGATGGTTTGATAAATCCCAGTAGTGATAGAAAAGACTCCTCTATTCCGCTATGGGGGGTAGCAGTCACAAGGATTATATGTCTTGTTAAATCAGATTTGGCTAAATCAGAGATAAGCTGATGCCTCTGCTGCTGAGCAACTGATTGTCCAGGCGGTCTTGAACAGCCATGTGCCTCATCCACAATAATAAGATCAGGAGAATGAATCAGAAAGGCATCACGCCGTCTCTGCGACTTAACAAAGTCTATACTGACTATGATATTGGGATAATATTGAAATACGCTTAGAGTTGATCTTGGAAGTCTTCTCTCCAGTTTAGAGATATTTCTCGTATTTATAATCTCTGCAGAGATATTAAACTTTTCTGATAACTCCCTCTGCCACTGATCACAGAGATAGGGCGGACAAATAACTCCTATCCTTTTAATCTCTCCCCGGTCTAATAATTCTCTGGCAATAAGAGCAGACTCAATTGTCTTTCCTATTCCGACATCATCTGCTATTAACATACGGACAGGGTCTAATCGCAGTGCCATTAATAGTGGAACAAGCTGGTATGGCTTGGGATAAAAAGAGAGGTGACCTATGGAACGAAATGGACCGGCTCCATATCTTAATAAAAGCCTTGCTGCATCTCTCAAGAGGCGGGCTGACTCAAAATCTCCTATATCTTTAATGCCTGGGATAGGAAAAGTAGTGGATTGAATATTCCCTTTTTCTAAGGGGAGGTATATACCAGATGAATCACTCTCACTCCCTGTCAATGGTCGGAGAGAAAGGACATCTTTCTCCTGAGACGGCATAACCACCCATTCCCTGCCACGAAATTTTACTAATGACCCAATAGAATAATTATTCATTTCCTCACAACACCAAAGATGTCCTTGTTTTCCTCAATCTGCTCTGCAATTGGACGATCGTAGCGTATAACAACAACCATGTAACCCAGGTTTCTAAGATCATTACGAACTCTTTTATCCTCCTTTAATTGTTGAGGCTGATCATGGGGAGTCCCATCGCAAAAGACACAGACATATCCATCTTCATAATAGAAGTCAGGTCTTGAATAGTAATTAGAAAGGGTCTTTTGAGCAAAATCAGGTAAACGGCGGCCTTCACGATAGATATGATCCAGAAGCTCTCTCTCAAGATTAGATCGGCTGTCAGTCTGTCGTCGCAGCCACTCGTATTGTTCGTCGTATGTCCTGTTTTCATAGCTCTTTTGCACCTTACCATGAGATATAAGAGTGAGTATATCTTTAATAATGTGGCGATTCAAGATAGCATGATCTCTCTGATTCCTATAGGATAGCAGGCATTCATAACATGCTCTGGCACAGTCAGTTTCAGACTCAATCTCATTGCCTGTTTCACTATCAAAATGACATAACTCCAGTGCCAGTCGGGCAATCTGACTGAGTATATCTGGTTCATTCACCAGATGCTGCAGCACACCTACACCGCCTTCAGCAGCCTCCCAGTAAAGTATACTTCTTTGATCACCTTGACCTAACCGCTCAGAGCCTATCTCACCTTCATCAATCTGGAATAAAGCACAGAGACCCTTTTGGAGTGCATATTGGAGATTAGCCAGATGCTCTTCACTCAGAGATGTCTTTTTATCTGTCTCCACCAGGAGGATATTTCTTGTGTCTTTGACAAATATCTGCACTCCAGAGCGTATATTATCCTCTCCAGAATCCAGGGCTGTATCATTGATATCTCCAGTTCTCTTGTTCCAGATACCATGTCTTAGATCAAGTGTGTATCCAATAGTATTGCTTCTCCGCCATTTTCTGTTTATACGCCATAGATTTGCCGCAGGACTATAAGAGAGTCTCAAAATAGGATCACCCTTATCATCCAGGACCTCAGCAGATATCTTACTCACCTTGCCATCTTTGCTTGAGAATCTGAAATGTGTCGATATCTCATATCCCTTTTGTATCCGCTCATCTTCATCGCATGTAATACGGTCTATCCGCCATGTAGATACTGTGGTCATCTCAAAGAGATTCAAAAGGAATTCGCTATTATTGGCATTCAACAGGGCATTACAATGTCCGCATGTATCTGCCCTGAAATCATCCCCAGTATGAAATGTCCCGCATATATTGCATATCTTTGTCTGAACAAATCTTGACTCTGAGGCACTAATCGGAAGCCAGCTTTTTACCACCCTATATTTGCGTCCCTCCTGATAGACAATATTTCTCGGACCAAACTCTGATACTGCCAGAAAACGGGGGCGTGATATGAAATCACCTTTGTTGCCTCTCTTTTGGATGAATGCACGCACAGGCAGGCGAGGGAAATTATAACCAGGGAGAAAACCCTCACTCGCCAGATACCTGTAAGGATAAAAGTCTGAATCATCACGGTTTACTCCATCGTTGCAAAGGAGGTCTATCTGACGCCGACTCTCCCTCTCTGATTGTTCAGCTTCATGCCTCTCTTTTTGCGACAGTCTTCTCAGATGGGCATCACGCAATAAAGCCTGTGCCTCTACCAATTGATTGCGGGCGATCCTGTAAATTTCCCGCCATCTGTTAAATGCATCGTCAAACTCTCTTGCAGAAGCCCTGACTGTTGTCTCAAGCCATTCTTCAGAATACCAGTCAGTATTGTCAATATCCCCCTTACACTGTTTTAAGACAGCACGGCAGTCATCAATGCACTGCCTCATCCTGTTTTCAGACAGATTGATATGATGTCTTACATTCTCTGACAGGGGCAGATCATCCTGAGTAAGGTCTATAATATCTCTGATTGAGTTCTTAAGGTCTAATCCAACCCCTGCCAGCCAGATTGCGCGAACATGGGATTTGACCATATCCTCATTAGCAAGGTCTAACTGAGGCGGTCTTACAACACCTGAGACCATTGCAGGTCTGCGGCGGAAAAAGTATTGATCATGCCCGCTGCCTGTAGAACAATAGGTAATAATAAATGCAGGCTGTCCTGAACGGCCTGCACGACCGCTCCTCTGGGCATAATTGGCAGGCGTTGGAGGGACATTACGCATATTTATTATATTGAGATCAGCTATATCAATACCCAGCTCCATTGTCGGTGAACAGAAAAGGCATGAAAGATTGCCATGTTTAAACCTCTCTTCTCTCTTTTCCCTGTCCGCCTGAGATGTCTGTCCAGTATGTTCTCTTCCCTCTATATTTATCAGTTGCAAGGCATCTTCTCTGTAAAATTTAATAAAGAAAGGATTTGAACTCTTTTGAATAGTCTTATCCATGCTCTCTGAAAATCTCAAAGACCGAACAGGGTCGTATGCCTGAAATATACCCTCTCCTTTTACCCACTGCAGGGAATCTACCCTTATCTGGACCCGAAAATCTTTGCCATCTGTCTCTCTTTCAAGATACCCTCCCCTATATAAGATATCAATTAAGGTCTTCAACAGCCTCTCATATTCTGAGGCATCTATCATAGAAGACAAATGATGCCATGCACGGGGAGACCTCAGATATTTCCCGATAACACTTGCAGACGCAAGGCTTAAATCACTCTGCCTTCGGTTTCCAAAAGCAAACCACTTAGACTCCAGCAGGATCTCATCATCATCAAATCTCCATGGCTCTTTGAGGGTATTGTTCACATCCCGTTTAAGGGTGTCACTGTAACTTCCCTGCAAACAGCGTGCATTAATAGCAAGAGACCTCCGCAGATGGTCAAGGAATGCCTTTGTTACCTTAAAGCGGTCTTCATAACCTGCACTGGCAAGAACAGGATTATCCCTCCATAAGGTATCATCCCTGCATACCTCATCCAGACCCGGATACTCTATCCTGAGCAGACCAGATTGTTCCAAATTCGGTTGGATTACCCGCCATCCTCTTCTCAGGTCATGAAAGATTCTGTACTCTATATATTTTATAAATGCCTCTCTGTTTTTCTTCGGCTGAATACCTATATCGCCTGGATTCTGTGCGTATGCACTTGCTGGAAGATTCATGGCATTGAATACCTCTGATGCAATAGTTGAATGGTCAAGTCCCCCGGTCTCAGGGAGTGCCCTGTATATAGCACCTCTCAAATAGCCTACCTGCACAAAATCATTAAAATGCCCTGCCTGAAGTGAGGCATCCTGACGATTATCTGTAAAACTCATCACCTTATGGGCAGAAGGGTCTAAACTCTTGTAACCTTTCATCTGCCTTAATATTGATAGACAGAGTGTCGTAGTCGCAGAACTTCTCCCTTCTGTAGAAAGCCTTGCCAGTTTTGTATACTCTTTTGTCCTCTTATCATAGGCAGTATTACAGGATAAGCATATCAGGAAAGGTGCATTTAAAAACCATGCCAATACCTTATCTCCTGATGGTCTATCTGAATAGGTTCCATCAGAAGCTATATATATCCTCTGAGGCTCAAACTCTCTGTACTCATTTTTTAATTTCAGACCATTTTTGGTCTGCCGGAGCCAGTTCTCAGGGAGCTCTGGTCTCCTGTCTTCACTCCAGATGGGATCATCCTCTCTGTCAATGAGCAGATAGCCGTCAGTTACTGTCTCCTCATCCATATCTGCTGTATCATCAGGCAATCTGGGTTCAATGACTCTATCCCCTTCATTCTTGGTAACCTGATAATATTCCTGCCCGCAGATACGGCAGAAGACTAAGGGTGCAAGCAGACACTCTCTTCCACTTTCACCTTCTGCATATCGTTGTCCACTCAGTGTGATGGATCTATTATCAGCAGGCTCAAATGTTGCATAAACCGAATCACCTTTGGAGATAAACTGATGAAGTTTTACAGCAAAGACAGGACTATTATCGGGATGTCTAAGCCCGCTCCCCTTATGAAGCGACTGCCTGATCCTTTCTGTACATCTGTTAATATCCAAACCTGTTATATCATGAAGCCTCTCAGCCCCCTCATGGAGGGTGATCGGCATACGACGCTTATAATAATCATCTTCCCTTTGAATCCCAAAGGTCTCTTCAATCCAGGCATTCAAAGGACTCTTTATAAAATCATTGTAATTTACAGGGACTTCGCTACTTATGCTGTCAATCAGTCTTTGAGGGGTTATCTCTCCATCATACTGGATTGATCTTATTAATCTCTCATCAATAACATTTTCAGGCAAGAGAGTTATACCAAAGATCTTACCTGCTGCCTTGGCTACTGTATCTCTCTGTATATCATGCGAACCACCTGACACCATTGTCGCACTCGTTCCAATACAGATAAGGTTGTCATTGCCGCATCTCTGACGAAGACGACGGACAAGCATACTCACATCAGCACCCTGCCTGCCGGTATATGTATGCAGTTCATCCAGGACAAGAAACTCCAGATTTGTTAAGGTACGGTCCAGAAATACCCTCTCTGCAGGCCGTGACATCATCAGTTCAAGCATCACATAATTGGTAAGGAGGATATGCGGAGGGTGCTGCTGAAGCCTGTCCCTTTTATCTCTATTTTCCTGCCCTGTATATCGTCCAAACCGTATAGGGCTTACTCCCTCTCCAAGATTAGATAACAGACCTTCAATCTCCTTTTCCTGTGAGTTGATAAGGGCGTTCATGGGATATACTATAATAGCCCGTACCTGTTCTGGCTCAGGATAGTTTTTTAAAACATGGTCAATAATGGGTATTAAATAGGTCAGACTCTTACCAGAGCCTGTCCCTGTAGTAAGGATGTAGTGCTCTTTTTTTGCTGCTGTTCTGATAGCCCTCTCTTGATGGAAGTATAGATGAAATGGTCTATTATCTTTCTGAAAGATCTTTTCACATAAAGGATCAATCAGACCTTCTGAGACAAGTTCGGAGACAGACCTTCCCATCTCATAAGACGGATTGAGCTGCACAAGAGGATCTGGCCAGAGAATCCCTTTTGATAGTTCATTGCTGACAAACCCTCTAATCCGTTCATCCTGTATATTGAGAAAGCCCTCAATATACTGCTGGTAATCATTTATGACATTCTCTCTAAGATTAAAGATATTCATCTATATCTTTCCTTTCCGAATAGGTTATCCCATGCCTCTAATACAAGACCACGGGTACGATATTCACCATATCGCCGGGTCTCTTTCTCCTTAAGGACACGGAAGGTCTCCCCAGGGAAATTATCCCCATATACATCCTGTGGGTCAAGGATATATCGTAATTCATCACGGGTAAGACTATACAGTTTGGCATAGCAGGCATCTAATTCAGCACGCAGTAATGCCCTGCGGTCTTCGTCCCATTGGAAAGGAGGCCCATCATAGCCCATGTCTTGTGCAAATGGCTGCAGGTCCCAGGCTGTGTAAACTAATTCAAGGACACGGGGGGTGATATAGTCAATCTCCTCTCTTGAATAGCTCTGGGGTGGTATTACAGGTAGCTGTTTAATATACCCATATGTAAAATTTGTTCCACCAAGTTTTTGTCTTACTATATAATCAAAAGTTATGCTATTTAGATTTGATAAAAGTAGAGAAATTAAATCAAATTTATTAGTAAATATTAATGGCATTGAATGGCCTATTCCAATTTTAGGAATAATAGTACATATTGATGTACGTTCATTTGTAGCGTTTGTGATATTCCTAAAACCCAGAAGCCATTTTTTATTCCATTTATCTTTGAGTATCTCATTTACTATTCTCTCCTCAATCCAATACCTCGGTCTTACTAAAAGGTCTGCCTGCTTCTTGTGGTCAGATGAGAAATAGAATACCTCTCTATTTGCATCATATGAGCCAAATCTATGATCAAACTGCCATATCATCTTTGCCTCATACAAGGGCAATCGTCCATCCCCAGATTCAGTATAAAAAAGATGGCTGTCGTTTGACATATGGAACATTGTCATAAACCTTACATCCCATAGATTTTCCCCTGTCTTCTCATTTATTAGTACAGGGAGGTTCTGATATATCTTTTTAGTCAGTTCCGCATCCACTTTTGTGCGAAAAACAGGGGTTGTCTTTGTATTAGGATTTATTAGTTCAATATCTTCAGGAGACAATCTAAACCTCCGAATACCTTCATCCAGGTGTTCAGTCCTTGTCAGGAAAAAGGCATACTCTGATTCTCTAATCCCCTTACCAGATGTTGTTAAGAGAGAAAACTTATAGCTTCTGTGGACTCCTGGAAACATGGCTTCTCTATTTTCAAAATCGAATAGGCTTACTAATGCCTTCTCTTTATTCAAATCACTGAAGAAGAGTTTACAGGTATCATCAGTTGCAATCCCTGTAGGCACTATTATCCCTGTTCTTCCTTGATTATTCAAAATTCGTCTTGAGAGTTCAGCAAATAAGGCGTATGTGTTTACATCGCCTCTTCCTGTCAAAGGAAACCTTTCACTATTTCTCACAAAACGGCTATTTGATTCTGCATGATGTCTGGCATCCTGAAACTCATGGTAAAGTTCAGGATTGGTCTCCTGTAATCTCTTAATGAATCTTACCCGTTCAGCCTTATTCTGAGCCTGTGCAATCTCAGTATCTCTTGTGGCAAAAAACTCTTGTTCCTGAAGTTTTATCCTCTCCCATGGCGGATTACCCAGAACCAGATCAAACCCTCCTGCCTCAGCGATCTCTGGAAACTCCAGAGGCCAGTGAAAAAAGCGGTGTCTGCATCCTAATGCACTTGCCTTGCCAACGAGCTGTCCATGGACAGCATTTGGTCTCTCTATATAGCGGATTAGTCTGGCATGGGTGGGAATGGCAGGGTCGTTTTCATCTATTAATGGATAGAAAAATGCAGCCGTCCATATATTTGCCGCTGTCCAGTCTCTCCACCATTTATTATTGGTTCTTATCCTCTGATACCTCTCCTGTTTCCTTGCTACATCTTCAGGAGACCTTTCAGCAATGGCATCTACATATCTGGACTGATCTGCAAAGTCTTTAAGGTCTGTCTCTAATCTTTCCGTCATATCAAATGAAAAAGATAACTGTCCCTTTTCCCAGTCCCTCCTCTCTCCCCTGTTTATTGCCTTAATCCGCCTTGCAGCCTCCTTATCATCGCCTGTAACTGGTTTAAAGGCATCATCAGGGATTCCACTTTTCAGCCGTTCTAACTTATCAAGCCCTATAAGGCTATTCCCGCATTTGATCCTGTGGTCAAGAAAGGTCAATGGATAGCCCCTGTTATGCCCTTCAAGCCATAATGCCACCTTGCATAGATCAACTGCAAGGGGATTCAGGTCAACTCCATAGATGCAGTGCTGTATAACATCTCTCACAGCCTGTCGGAACTCTGTAGGGGTGGGCTGATCCTCACCTGTACGGATCTTTGCCAGTTCTTTGCCTATCCTTCTTGCTGCAGCCAGAAGAAAATGTCCTGAACCTGAGGCAGGGTCGCAGACCTTCAATGAAAGGAGTGCCTCTTCTCTTTCCTCTTTTGTCTCTGCCCTATTAATGCGATCCTCCATTACCGGCACTAAGGCACTCCTTATCAGCTCATTCACAAGCTCTGGCCTCGTATAGTATGAGCCTGTTGACTTGCGTTCTGTGCCAGAGGCAAGCCTGAATTTGAAACAATCCCCTGATCCCTGAATTATGGGATGGTAGTCCAGAAGGCTCTCATATACAGAGCCTAATTCCTCAACATCCAGATAGGCATAATTGATCCGCATGTATCCCCTCTCATCTTTAAAAAGGGAGAGATGGGCAAAACCGCGGAGAAAATCATGATTATAAAGATAGGCATCTTCCAGATCAGGCATTGCTGTTGTACCAAAAAGGTCTCCATTTAACGGTGTAATGCCGAGTTTTTTACCATACTCTGAATAAGAGTATAATCTGAATGTCTGCTTAACACCCTCCCATAAGTCCCAATAGTTATCTTCAGGGTTTATAGGTCGTTCAACCTTTTCCCTCAGCCGTGTGATGTTATAGCATTGATCATATATTCTCCTGAAATGATCATTATCCCTGTCAGGTCCAACGAGATTTCGGTCTTCTGAGACCATGAGGAATAGAAAACGATAGACAAGCCTTAAGACCTGTCGGTAGTAGGTGTCAGGATCAGTATCACCTTTTTGTATCTTCTCTCTTAAGGCATGGTTATTCGGATGAGATAGAAAACCATTCCCAAATATCTTTAATGCCTCTTCCACCCCATCGCGCAGATGCTCTCTGACCCTTCCCCCTGTCTCAATTCCATACTGATAATACTGCTCCAGCAGGCATTCATGGGCTGATTCAATATCCCTTGGCCAACGGGTGCGGTGAATAAGTCGGTAGAATATCTGAAATTCAGAAAAATGCCCGCCTTCCATTATCTGTTTGAGGTCAAACTCCAGATAGACAGGACGGCTCAATCTCTCAGAATCACGCAATATCCTGAACTGATAGCCATTTGTTACAATACCCCAGAGGTGTTCAGTGCGGTTGAGATATTCCTGCACTAAAGCATGGGGAGAGATACGGGGACGCCCTGTAGGGGGTCTCCTATCTAATCCATTATGTGCCCCTTCAATATGTATTGGCAGACCATTATCACCATTACCAAGTCTGTGAGATATATAGTAGGTCTCCCCACCGACCTGAGCAGCACTTTTAGCAAACATAATACCATCAAATCCCAATGTCCTTAAAAGTGGGAGTATCCACTGCTCCCTTGTAGGAGTAGCTCCAGACTCACCTTGTTTAGTCCTGCCAAGTCCATGCATGAAGGACTCCCAATAAGCCCTGGCATCAGACCAGCATGCAGCTATCTCATCACTCAGACGGATCTTGCCATCCAGACCAAAATCACTTGCCCTCTGCCCATGTACCTCTCCTGACTGGATATGAGATAACAGCTCATACGGAATAATAGCACCTTCAGATCTGATAGTAGAAAAATTCATGTTTAAGTTAGTTATTCCTCCTTAAACCATCAAACCATGTCGATGGTGGGATTGCAGTCTCATCAACCAATATTCCATCCATGTTATACCTGAGACGCAGCAGACCGATTTCCTTCGAGGCATGTTTTACCTTCCATCTTCGTGTCATCCTCTCTATCCTTTTGGTAACCTCTCTTGTATAATATTTATCAGGTCTATCGAGCTTGATTGTTGTAGTCAACCCTACTCGTCTTGAGAGCCTTCTGATCCTTACGATATCAGAATCAGCAGGAAGGGGTGGATTACTCATAAAAAAAGGGGTAATCAAAGAAATGGTTTTTTTTTGTTTATGGAGATCCCATGCAGGGGCATAGTGGGCATTCTTTGATCCATGATGAGCTACCTTGATTGCGTGAACTCTCAGGTCTGGCACGCATGGATTATTTACAACACCTCTCCAACCTGTCTGATCGTTTATTCCATTTTCAACATCGCTTCCTAAGAGGATCTTTAATTTCCCCACAGATATCCATAAGGCACTTGCAATTAAATTATGATCCCTGTCAGGTAATTTTACTATGGGTTTATTAGGAGAAAGGTTTCTATAAAGCAAGTCTTTATACCTTTCGATACTTTCACCAGAGGGGGTAAGGGCTTGAATATGAGCCGTAAACCTCTTTCCATTAGATAGGACTTTATCTTCTTGTAGTAATATAGTATTTTCTCCAAGCCGCAGATTTTTTGCACCATCTTTTATTGCCTCCTTAAATACCTCAAAAAGAGAACTTGCCCGTTGAATTACACTACTTCCAGCATAGGTATCTTTCGCCCAGTAAGTCTGAAGTTCTCTTACCCCATCTCCATCATAACGACAGACTCTCCTTATTCTTTTTTTAAAGGCTGATAGTATCTTTTCCATTCCCATAAA
This sequence comes from Nitrospirota bacterium, assembly GCA_046753905.1. GTDB lineage: Bacteria > Nitrospirota > Nitrospiria > JBHHUU01 > JBHHUU01 > JBHHUU01. The sequence goes on from JBHHUU010000039.1 coordinate 14,430, forward strand.
GTGGTCTTCATGGAGATGGGTTAGAACTACAAAGGCAAGTTCTTGTACTGAATATTGCTTAAGATATTCCAGAGGAGGAACGATTGTCCAACCATTTTGTTTAAATTCGCATGAGTCTATTACTCCCCAGCCAATTTCAGGTATAAACAGGAGTATAGACTCTCCCCTTCCTGGCCCAAATAGAGTAATCTCTATTGTATCATTTGAAGGAGGATCTCCTATGGAATTAGAAAACAATACCAATACCCTTATTCAGTGGTTTCAGATTCTTCAGGGAAATATCTTTCTGCTAATTCTTGAAAATAATCCAGATCCGACTCTTTCAAGATATAAAGAGGTAAAAACTTTAGTTGACTTATTATCTTTCTTCCACCTGGATGATCTTCTCTGCTTATGTGAAAGATAAACCGTGCACCTTCCATGATCTTGTCCTGATCATCTATGGCTGCTTCATTTTTATCAAATTCTGCAATACTTTCTTTTCCAGCAAGATCCTCTAAAGTGGCAGTAAAGTAATCCTCATATACATCATTGACATGACCCACCCACCATTCCAAAATCTCTTCATGGAATAAAGGAGAGACAGGGACATACATTTCATATTTATTTACGACTTCCAGGGGATAAGTAATGGTTTTACCTTTTTCTATATCCTGAAAAGTATCATTACGCCCTACAACAGGATACTTATAACTACTGGGATTAATCTCTTTTGTATCAATACCAGTTTCAATATATCTACTCTTGATAGTCGATGGGATATTTTGTTTATTTATTGTCTCCATGTTCATTGCTTTTTTCTCCTGATATAATTACCCTTTCAGGGTCTCCTAAAATACCTGTTGCAATCTCTTTTGCAGTTTCTCTGTCTGTGTCAAAGGAAGATCTGATTAACTCAACCAGAGTCTCTGTTCTATGGTCGGGAATTTCCCTGTGAAAGTTGAAGTCAAGATATATCCCATCACTCTGCAAAGGAGATCTTTCAACCCTGAAGGTTACCTCAGCATTATTCCTGTTAAATTTAAAGCGACCTTCAACCAGATATTCATCCCCTAATACAGAAATTTTACCAGATTGCAATGAAAACAGGCGGTTTAAAAAGGTCTTACTATCATCGTCCATTTTCCAGTAGGCATTAAAGTTTATGCCTACGGACTTAACTGGGGTATGAGATAGATATTGAAAAATTTTTATCGTTGTCTCTTTGACAGGTAGAAGATCATATCCTGGACGAATAATTGCCTGATACCTTTCTGGGGTTACATCCAGATGGAATGACTGAAATATCAAAGAAGTCTCTTGAGGACTCACAAGGAGGTGATGTTCTTTAATACGGACTCCTGATGGATATTCCAGTGTTATTGGAGTCTCGGCGGCAGCAATCTCCTGTTCAGCAATAATCTTATAACTTCTGAACCATTCTGGATGAAAGATTGCAGGATTGAAGTTACCAAGCACAACTATTGAGCCTTCAGTAATAAGTTGCTGAGATTCATCTTTCATATATTAATTTTATACCTTTTTTGGTCATTTAAGTCAATAGCAAGGAAAAGATATGGCAAGAACCACCACAGATTACCTCTTTTCAAAAAGGAGATAAAAGAACTCATTTTCAGTCTGTAAGGTCTCAATAACAGCAAGGGGAGAATAGTCTTTCTTAAACAGAGAGATAATCT